>NZ_LXJQ01000001.1:0-252034 GCF_001728925.1 Pseudomonas sp. 1D4 | reverse complement strand
CCTCACCTACGCTATCGCCAAACGCCGCGCCCGTACCCAATGGCCGGCCCTGGTCCGCGAGCGCCTGCGGGCCGATGGCCCCACCAGCCGGCTGGTGGATCTGGAGCAGCAGGCATGACGACGGAGGTGGCAGCAGGTGCAGGCAGCGACTGCCTTATTCAGCAAGGCGATGCGGCAGCGCGCGCTCACTGAGGTCGAGGGCGGTGCGGTCGGGTTCTTCATGGACCACGCCGGGTTTGGGGCGTGCAGCACGGCCTGGGTCGGGCTGGCGCTGACCGAGGCGTGTCCGACAGGGTGGCAGGCGGGCTCATGGGCAGGATTCTGCCCAAGGCCGCGTCTATCGGAAGGTGCTGTCAGCTTTGCGAGGTGATCTCCGGCGGGTAGGCCACTTCGTCGTCGCGTAGCGCGCCGATGCCGTCCTCGTCCCGGGTGCTGAGCGGGGCCTCGGGGTTGTCCAGCACGGCGTAGGAGATGGCGCAGAACAGCGAGTTGAGGCGCTTCATGTCGCTGATCAGGCCCAGGTGCAGGGCGCTGGTTTCCATGCTTTCCACCACCTGCTGGTGCAGCCGCTCCAGGTGCGCATGGGACAGCCGCCGCACCAGCACGCGGAAGCGCTGTTTGGCGCGGCGCAGGCGCCTGGCGTTCTCCCGGTCGCCGTTGAGGAACACCGAGAGGCTCAGGCGCAGGTTGTCCACCAGTTGCGTGTACAGCGCGCCAATGTCGGCCAGGCCAGCGTCGGAGAAGGAGCGCTGCTGGGCGGTCTTCTTGTGCTGCACGTCGCCGAGCATGCGCTCGATCAGGTCGCCGGCCTGCTCCAGGTTGATGGTCAGCTCGATGATCTCGGCCCAGCGTCGGCTGTCGCGCTCGCTGAGGTCTTCGCGGGGCATGCGCGCCAGGTACAGCTTGATGGCGGTGTAGAGGGCGTCGATGTCGTCGTCCAGGCGTTGGATCTCGCGGCCCAGGCTGGGGTCGGCGCCGCGTATCAGCGCCAGCAGGTGGTTGAGCATCTGCTCGACGATGTCCCCCAGGCGCAGGGTCTCGCGCACGGCGTTGGCCAGGGCCAGGCTCGGCGTGTCCAGGGCGGTGGGGTCCAGGTGGCGCGGCCGTGCGATGTCGGTGGGTTGCTCGCGGTCGGGCAGCAGCCAGTCGCAGAAGCGCGCCATGTAGGGCGTCAGCGGCAGGAACAGCAGGCAACGCACGCTGTTGTAGAGCACGTGGAAGGCGATCACCAGCTCGGCGGTGGAGAACGGCCAGGTGTCGAGCCAGTTGGCCAGCGGGCCCACCAGCGGCAGCACCAGCAGGGTGCCGGCGAGCTTGAACAGCAGGCTGCCCAGGGCCACCCGGCGGCCGGCGGCGTTCTGCGAGGTGGCGCTGATCATCGCCAGGATGCCGCTGCCGACGTTGGCGCCGATCACCAGGCACAGCGCCACCTTGAGCGGGATCACCTTGGCCGCCGCCAGGGTGGCGCTGAGCAGCACCGCTGCCAGGCTGGAGTAGGTGATCATGGCGAACAGCGCGCCGGTGAGGGCGTCGAGCATCACGTCGCCGGTCAGCGAGGAGAACAGCACCTTCACCCCCTTGGCGGTGGTGATGGGCTCGGCAGCGGCGACGATCAACTGCAGCGCGAGGATGATCAGCCCCAGGCCGATGGCCACCCGGCCGAGCTGGCCGAGGCGGGTCTGCTTGCGCGAGAGGAACAGGATCACCCCGAAGAAGATCAGCAGCGGCGACAGCCACGACAGGTCGAAGGTCAGCACCCGCGCCATCAGCGCCGTGCCGACGTCGGCGCCGAGCATGATCGCCAGCCCCGAGGACAGCCCCATCAGCCCCTGGGCGACGAAGGACGTGACCAGCAGCGCGGTGGCGTTGCTGCTCTGCACCAGCGCGGTGACGCCGATGCCGGCGGCGAAGGCCAGCGGGGTGCGGCGCATGGCGTGCCCGAGCAGGCGCCGCAGGTCGCTGCCGTAGACCCGGAGGATGCCGGTCCGCACGATGTGGGTCCCCCAGACCAGCAGGGCCACGGCGGAAAGCAGGTTGAGCAAGGTGAGCATCGGACCCCTCCTTCAAGAAGCCGGTCGTGCGCTGCCCCGACTGCCGGGCGGCGTTCACGACACGTTCCCGGGGGCCTGGCCGCTGCCATTCCCTGGCAGAACCAGGCCCCCACAGACGAGGGCGCCGCATGGCGGCGCCGCGACATCAGACTGTCATGGGATTGTCATGTTCCGGGGCGCGTCGGGCCAGCCCCGCGCTGCGCGCATCCACCTCCCTGCAAGCCGGTTAAGTCGGCAAATCCTGTCCGTGCGCGGCGTCGCCCCCAATCGGGTCAACTGATACCCTGTGCGCTCCCGATCGACGCGGCCCGCCCATGCTCAACCTCTACCACGCCAACGACCTGGAAAGCCTCGGCGAGCTGGCCTGCGCCCTGCTCGCCCAGCCGCTGGCGGACCCGCTGGCCCCGGCCAAGGTGGTGGTGCCGAGCCAGGGCATGGGCCGCTGGCTGACCCTGCAACTGGCCCGCGCCCAGGGCATCGCCATGCAGCTCGATGTGCAGTTGCCGGCGCGCTTCGTCTGGGACCTCACCCGTCAGGTGCTGGGCAAGCTGCCGCCGCAGTCGGCCTTCAACCCCACCACCCTGACCTGGCGCCTCTACGACTGGCTCTGCGAGCCCGCGCACCTGGAGCAGACGCCGCGCCTGGCGCAGTACCTGGAGGGCGGTGACGAGCGCCGCCGCCTGACCCTGGCCGCGCGCATCGCCGACGTCTTCGACCAGTACCTGCTCTACCGCGACGACTGGCTGGCCGCCTGGGAGCGCGGCGAGCTGCTTGGGCTCGGCCCCGACGAAGCCTGGCAGGCGCTGCTCTGGCAGGCCCTCACCGTCGACGGCCACCCCCACCGCGCGCGCCTGCTGGGCGACCTGCTGGCGCGGCTGCACGACCCGGCGCCGCTGGCCGGCCTGCCCGAGCGCCTGGTGGTGTTCGGCATCAGCAGCCTGCCGCCGCACCACATGCGCGCGCTGGAAGGGCTGGCGCGGCACTGCGAGGTCATCCTGTTCGCCCTCAACCCCTGCCGCGAGGCCTGGGGCGACATCCGCGACATCCGCGAGCTGGCGGCCCTGCCGGAGCCGGGCATCGACGACTGGTACCTGGACGTCGGCCACCCGCTGCTGGCCAGCCTCGGCAAGCAGGGGCGCGACTTCTTCGACGCCCTGTTCACCCTCGGCGGGCAGGACTTCGGCATCTACGCCGAAGACGACGGCCTGGACGACAGCAGCCTGCTGCGTGCCATCCAGAACGACATCCTGCGGCTGCGCACCCGCCATGCCGACGAGCGCCTGGCGCTGCGCCCGGACGACCGCTCGCTGGAGGTGCACGTCTGCCACTCGCCGCTGCGGGAAGTGGAGGTGCTGCACGACCAGCTGCTGGCCCGCTTCGCCGCCGACCCCGGGCTGACCCCCGACCAGGTGGTGGTGCTGACCCCCGACATCGACCGCTACGCCCCCTACATCGAAGCGGTGTTCGCCCCCCGCGAGGGCGTGCCGCGCATCCCCTACAGCCTCGCCGACCGCAGCCTGCGTGCCGAGTTGCCGCTGGTGGAGGCCTTCCTCGCCCTGCTGGAACTGCCCCAGAGCCGCTTCGCCGCCGAGGAACTGCTGGCCTGGCTGGAACTGCCGGCCCTGGCAGCCCGCGCCGGCATCGACGCCGACGACCTGCCGCTGATCCGCGACTGGCTGCGCGAAGCCGGCGTGCGCTGGGGCCGTGACGCCCGCCACCGGGTGCGCCTGGGCCTGCCCGAGGACGACGCCTTCAGTTGGCGCCAGGGCCTGGAACGCCTGGTACTGGGCTTCGCCGCCCCGCCCCGGCTGGCCGGCGAGGCCCCGCCACTGCTGGGGGACAGTTGGCCGCTGGATGCTCTCGAAGGCGCCCGCGCGCAACTGCTCGGCCGCCTGGCCGGCTTCATCCAGCGCCTCGGCGTGCTCGCCGACGACCTGGCCCGGCCGCGCCCGCTGGCGGACTGGGCCGAGACCCTGCAGGGGCTGATCGACCAGTTGTTCGACGAACGCGAGGCCGGCGAGACCCTGCTGCTGCTGTCCCAGGCCTGCGGCGAACTGCGCAAGCAGGGCGAGGCCGCGCTGATCACCCGCCCGGTGGAGCTGGCCCTGGTGCGCCAGCAACTGGTGGCCGCGCTGGATGCCGGCGGCGGCGCCTCGGGCTTCCTCACCGGCGCCGTGACCTTCTGCACCATGGTGCCCATGCGCAGCCTGCCGTTCCGCCTGGTGTGCCTGCTCGGCCTGGACGACGGCGCCTTCCCCCGGCGCACCCCCGCCGCCGGCTTCGACCTGATCACCCGCCGCCCGCGCCGGGGCGACCGCGCCCGGCGCCTGGACGACCGCTACCTGCTGCTGGAAACCCTGCAGTCGGCCCGCGACGGCCTCTACATCAGCTACGTCGGCCGCGACCCCCGGGACAACGCCGCGCTGCCGCCCTCGGTGCTGGTGAGCGAACTGCTGGAGACCGTCGACCTCACCGCCCATGCCGACGGCGCCCCCGCCAGCCAGCGGGTGCTGGTCAACCACCCGCTGCAGCCCTTCGCCCCCGGCAACTTCGCCGGCGGTGTCCACCGTGGCTATGCCGCCCCCTGGTTCCGCGCTGCCCAGCGCCTGGCCGGCGAACCGCAGCCGGCCGCCGCGCCCTTCGCCGAGCCGCTGCCGGCGCCTGACGCCGACTGGCTGACCCTGGAACCCTCGATGCTGGTGCAGTGCTTCCGCCACCCGGCGCGCTTCCTGCTGGAGCAGCGCCTCGGCCTGCACCTGGCCGAGCCCGAGGAAGCCCTCGCCAGCGACGAGCCCTTCGCCCTCGAAGGCCCCGCCTGGCGCGGCCTGCGCCAGCTCGCCCTGGACGCCGTCGAGCGCGGCTGGTCCGAGGCCGACGAGCGCCGCATCGCCCGCGCCGCCGGCTGGCTGCCCAGCGGCGAGCTCGGCCACGCCCTGTGGGGCCAACTGCGCGGCCCGGTGCGCGCCTTCGCCCCCCGGCTGTTCGAAGCCCGCCCGGAGAGCGCACCGCAGCCGCTGCTGGTGGACCTGGAACTGGCCGGCGTGCGCATCCACGGCTGGCTCGACGGCGTGACCGAAGACGGCCTGTTCGGCTGGCGCCTGAACCGCCTCGGCGAATGGGAGCTGGCGCCCTTCTGGCTGCGCCACCTGCTGCTGAACATCGCCGCACCTCCCGGCATCGCCCGGCAGAGCCGCCTGCTGTCGCCGGCCGGGGACTGGCAGGCCGGCCCGCTGACCAACGCCCGGCAACTGCTGGAGCCCTGGCTGGTGGCCTACCGCGAGGCCCTCTGCGCCCCGCTGCCGCTGATCACCAAGGCCAGCCACGGCTTCGCCCACGGCTGGCGCAAGCCCGGCCGCAAGGAGCCCCTGGAAGCGGCCCGCAGCAAGGCCCGCCTGGCCTGGGAAGGCCTCGACTTCGGCCCCCGTGGCGAATCCCAGGACCCCTGGTACGCCCTCGCCTTCCGCGACCGCGACCCCCTGGACGCGCGCTTCGAAACCCTCGCCGAGACCCTGCTCGGCCCGGCCCTGGACGCCCTGGCCGATGACGGCGAGGAGGACGCATGAGCGGCCGCTATGCAGATACGTTTGCGCTCATCTCTATTCAGTTCAGACAGGACATGTATAGGAATTGGCCTTTTTCTATACGCATGCGTATGAAAAGGTCGGAAAATGCCGGTTTCCTGAACATGATGGGAGTCGGTTTCCATGCCTGACCTGCACAGCCTGCACGAACTGGATCCGGTCCGTTTCGAGACCCGGTCGATACTCCGCAAGCTAGCTACGGCCAGCCGGGCACTGGCTGAACTCAAGGGCGTCGCCTCGTCCATCCCCCACCAGGGCATCCTCATCAACACCCTGGGCATGCAAGAGGCGAAGGACAGCTCGGCCATCGAGAACATCGTCACCACCCATGACGATCTGTTTCGCGACGATGCCTTTCCCGATGCCGCGAACAGCCCGGCCGCCAAGGAGGTACTGCGCTACCGCCAGGCCTTGTATGTAGGTCATGCCTCGGTATGTCGAACCGGGCTGCTGACCACCAACCAGATCATCGAGATCCAGGCCGCGCTCGAACGCAACAATGCCGGCCTGCGTCGGCTGCCCGGAACGACCCTGAAGGACGGCTATGGCCGCGTGGTCTATACCCCGCCCCAGGAGGCCGAGCGGATCGTCGAGCTGATGAGGGACCTCGAACGCTTCATCAACGACGATGCGCTCTTCGATGCCGATCCCCTGGTGAAGATGGCACTGATCCATCACCAGTTCGAGAGCATCCACCCCTTCTACGATGGCAACGGCCGCACAGGGCGCATCGTCAACGTGCTGTATCTACTCAAGTGTGGGCTGCTGGACATTCCCGTCCTCTACTTGAGCCGCTACATCGTCCGCCACAAGGTGGCGTACTACGACCTGCTCCAGGCCGTGCGGGACGACGGGCAATGGGAGGCCTGGGTGCTGTTCATGCTCTCGGCCATCGAAGAAACGGCACGCCAGACCATCCATACGATCGAGGGCATCAAGGCTGCGTTGCTCGACTACAAGCACCGGATACGTGCGCAGCACCGTTTCTACAGCCAGGACCTGATCAACAACCTGTTCACCCATCCCTACACCAAGATCGAATTCGTCATGCGCGACCTTTCGGTCTCGCGCCTGACCGCGACGCGCTACCTACAGGAGCTTTCCGACGCGGGTTTCCTGGAGAAGCGCAGGATCGGGCGGTCCAACTACTACAGCAACCTGGCGCTGAACGCGGTGCTGACTGGGGACGATCTGAGGGACGGCCCATGAGCCTCGACCTGCTCGACTCCCCCTTCGACGGCCGCAGCCTGATCGAGGCCAGCGCCGGCACCGGCAAGACCTGGACCCTGACCGCGCTCTACGCCCGCCTGCTGCTGGAGCGCCAGCTCGGCGTCGGGCAGATCCTGGTGGTCACCTACACCACCGCCGCCACCGCCGAGCTGCGCGAGCGCATCCGCGCGCGCCTGGCGGCGCTGCTGGCCATGTACGAGGGCGCCCCCGCGCCGGACCCGGTGCTGGCCGGGCTGCATGCCCGCTACCCGGGCGAGGATGCCCACCGCCGGCTGTTGCTGGCGGTGCACGGTTTCGACGAGGCGGCCATCTTCACCATCCACGGCTTCTGCCAGCGCGCCCTGCAGGACGCGGCCTTCGAGGCCGGCGGGGATTTCGACAGCGAACTGGCGGCCGACGACCGCGACGTGCTGGACGCCCTGCTCGCCGACCTCTGGCGCGCCGAACTGGCTGCCGCCGAGCCGGCCTGGGCGCGCTTCCTGGCGCAGAAGCGGCTGACCCCGGCCAGCCTGCGCCAACGCCTGCGCGGGCACCTGGGCAAGCCCTACCTGCGCATCGAGCCCCGCGACGCCGCCCCGGGCGACCTGGCCCCGGCCTGCGACGCCTGGGAACACGCCCGCAGCCTGTGGCTGCGCGACGCCGCCAGTTGCCTGGCCGAGCTGGCGGCCTTCGACGGGCTCAACAAGCGCAGCTACGACGCGGCCAGGTTCGCCCTCTGGCACAGCGAGCTGGACGCCTACTTCGCCGACCCGACGGCGCTCTTCGCCCCGCCGGCAGGGCTGGAGAAGCTCGCCCGCGAGGCGCTGGCCAAGGGCTGCAAGAAGGGTTTCGACCTGCCGGAGTACCCGCTCTGCTCGGCCCTGCAAGGTCTGGTGGAAGCGTTGGAAGCGGCCAGGCCGGCGGGCGAGGCACGGCTGATCGCCCTGCAGGTGCGCCTGCTCGACACCCTCAACCGCGAGCTGCCCCAGCGCAAGGCGGCCCAGCGTCTGCTGGCCTTCGACGACCTGCTCAACCGCCTCGACGAGGCGCTGCAGGGCGAGGCCGGCGACGCCCTGGCCGCTGCCCTGCGCGAGCGCTACCCGGTGGCGCTGATCGACGAATTCCAGGACACCGACCCGGTGCAGTACGCCATCTTCCGCCGCGTCTACCCGGGCGGCGAAGCCGGGGGCGACCTGTGCTTCGTCGGCGACCCCAAGCAGGCCATCTACGCCTTCCGTGGCGCGGACCTGGCCACCTACCTCAAGGCCCGTGACGAGGCCGCCCGGCAATACAGCCTGGCCACCAACCACCGCTCCGTGCCGCGCCTGATCGCTGCGCTGAACCGGGTCTTCGACCGCCCCCGCCCGTTCGCCGAGCCGGGGCTGGACTACCCGCCGGTGGGCGCCAGCGACAAGCCGCGCGCCCAACTGGTGCTGCCCGAGGGCGGTGCCCCGCTGGAACTGGTGTGGCTGGGGGACGAACCGCTCGGCAAGGGCGAGGCCGGCCGCGCGGTGGCCATCGACACCGCCCGCCGCATCGCCGCCCTGCTGGCCGCCAGCGCCGCCGGCCAGGCCTACTTCGAGGCCGACGGCGTGCGCACCCCGCTGCGCGGCGGCGACTTCGCCGTGCTGGTGGCCAGCCACCGCCAGGCCGGCGACGTGGCCGCCGAGCTGGCCACCCGTGGTGTGCCCAGCGTGCGCCGTGGCCGCGACAGCGTCTGGCACAGCGAAGAGGCCGCCGAACTGGCCGCCGTGCTCGCCGCCTACGCCGAGCCGGGGCGCGAGGGCGTGCTGCGCTATGCCCTCTCCACCCGCCTGCTGGGCCGCGACGCCCAGGCCCTGGCCCGCTGCCAGGACGACGAGCACGCCTGGGACGAGGAGCGCGAACGCGCCGAGCGCTACCACCAGCTCTGGCAGCAGCACGGCTTCATGCGCGCCTTCCGTGCCTGGCTCGACGAGCAGGCGGTGGCCGAGCGGCTGATCGCCCTGCCCGACGGCGAACGGCGCCTGACCAACCTGCTGCACCTGGCCGAACTGCTGCAGGCCGAGAGCCTGTTGCGCCCCGGCCTGGAGCCGCTGCTGGCCTGGTTCATCGCCCAGTGCCAGGCCGAGAGCCACGGCGACGACGCCCTGCTGCGCCTGGAAAGCGATGCCGAGCGGGTGCAGATCGTCACCGTGCACACCTCCAAGGGCCTGGAATACCCGCTGGTGTTCTGCCCCTACCTGTGGGACGGCGCGCTGCTGCGCCGCGACGAAGACATCACCTGCCACGCCGAGGACGGCACCCCGCTGCTGGACCTGGGCGGCCCCGAGCTGGAGGCCCACCGCGAGCGCGCCCGCCGTGAGCGCTTCGCCGAACGCCTGCGCCTGGCCTACGTGGCCCTCACCCGCCCCCGCGACCGCCTCTGGCTGCACTGGGGCCCGGTGGCGGTGCCCAAGCCGAAGAAGGACGGCGGCCTGCCCGATGACGGGCTGCACACCAGCGCCCTGGCCTGGCTGCTGCACGGCCGCGCCCTGCCCGGCGATGCCCCCCTGGACGAGCTGGCCGGCCACCTGGCGACCCTGGAAGGCCCCGGCCTGCGCCAGGAGCTGGAGGCCCTGGCCGCCGACAGTGCGGGCGACATCGCCGTGGTGCCCCTGCGCGAGGCCGAGGCCAGCGCCCAGGGCGAGCACCGCGCCCCGCCGCCGACGGCCCTGGCGCAGCTGCAGCGCACCCTGCACAGCGCCTGGCGGGTCGGCAGCTTCTCCGGCCTGGCGGCCGGCATGCACATGGAGGCACCGGACCGCGACGCCTTCTTCGTGCCGCCGGCCACCGAGCCGGGTAGCGGCTTCCACGCCTTCCCGCGCGGCGCGCGGGCGGGCACCTGCCTGCACGCCATCCTCGAGGACTGGGTGCGCGGTGAGGGCGAGCTGGCCGCGCTGGTGGACACCCACCTCAAGGGCCACGGCCTGCCGCTGGAGTGGGCCGAGACCGCGACCCTGCACCTGCGCCAGGTGCTGGACACCGACCTCGACGGCGCCGGCCTGACCCTGGCCGGGCTCGACCCGGCGCGGCGCCTGCCGGAACTGGGCTTCACCTTCCCGGTGCGCCAGCTCGACCTGCACGGCCTGCGCGCGGTGCTGGCGGACCCGGCCCACGGCCTGCCGGCGCCCATGCGCGCGGCGGCCGAGCGCCTGGAGTTCGACACCCTCAACGGCTTCATGAAGGGCTTCATCGACCTCACCTTCGAGCACCAGGGGCGCTGGTACATCGCCGACTACAAGTCCAACTGGCTGGGGCCCGACGCCAGCTACTACGGCGGCGAACGCCTGGAGCAGGCCATCGCCGCCGAGCACTACCACCTGCAGTACCTGATCTACCTGGTGGCGCTGCGGCGCTTCCTGCGCCAGCGCCTGGACGGCTTCGGCCCGGACGGGCTGGGCGGCGCCTACTACCTGTTCCTGCGCGGCATGCCCGACGCCGGGGTGTACTTCCACCGCCCGGACGACGCGCTGCTGGACGCGCTGGACCGGCTGTTCGAGGAGGGCCACCCGTGACGCCTGCCGACCTGCCCCTGGGGCCGCTGGAGCGCTTCTTCGCCGACAGCCTGCTGCACCTGGAGCCCGATGCGCCGCTGCCGGTGCTGGTGGCCGGGGTGCTCTGCTGCCAGGCCCTGGCAGCGGGCGATGTGTGCCTGCCCCTGGCGCGCCTGGCCGGTCAGCGGGTGTTCGACGAGGGCGTCGAGGGCTTCGACCTGCCACCCCTGGACACCTGGCGGGCGCAACTGGCGGCCTCGCCGCTGGTGGCCACGGCCGGTGGCTACGCGCCGCTGACCCTGGACGGCGACCGCCTCTACCTCAGCCGCTACCACGCCTATGAGGCGCGCCTGGCCGAGGCCCTGCTGGGGCTGGCCACGGCCCGCCCGCCGGTGGACGAGGCGCAACTGGGCGAGTCCCTGGCGCGGCTGTTCGCCCGCAACACCCAGTCGCCGGACTGGCAGCGGCTGGCCGCCGCTCAGGCGGTGCGGCGCAACCTGGCGGTGATCTCCGGCGGCCCCGGCACCGGCAAGACCACCACCGTGGTGCGCCTGCTGGCGTCCCTGCTGGAGCAGCCCGGCGGCGAGCGCCTGGCCATCGGCCTGGCGGCCCCCACCGGCAAGGCGGCGGCACGCATGGCCGAGGCGATCCGCAATGCCAAGGCTGACCTGCCGGTGAGCGATACGGTGAAGGCCCTGCTGCCGGAGGAGGCGCGCACCCTGCACCGCCTGCTCGGCAGCCACGGCGACAGCCCCCGGGTGCGCCACCACGCCGATAACCCGCTGCCGCTGGACGTGCTGGTGGTGGACGAGGCCTCGATGGTGGACCTGGCGCTGATGGCCAAGCTGGTGGACGCGCTGCCCCCGGGTGCGCGGCTGATCCTGCTGGGGGACAAGGACCAACTGGCGGCGGTGGAGGCCGGCGCGGTGTTCGCCGAACTCTGCGAGGGCCGGGGCCTGGACGCCACGGCGGCGGCCGAACTGGAGCGCATCACCGGCCAGCCGGTGCCGGCGGAGACGCCCACCTCGCGCCTGGGGGATTCGGTGGTGCTGCTGACCCACAGCCACCGCTTCGCCGGGGACAGCGGCATCGGTGAACTGGCACGGCGGATCAACGCCGGTGACGCCCGGGGCACCCTGGCGTTGCTGCGCGAGGGCCGCGCCGACCTGGCCTGGAACGCCGGGCCGCTGCAGGCCGCGCTGCTGGAACGTCTGGATGCGGGCTACGCCCCTTTCATCAGTGCGGCACGACGGGGCGACCCGACGGCCGCCTTCGCGGCCTTCGCCGAATTCCGCGCCCTCACCGCCCAGCGCGAGGGGCCCTGGGGCGTGGCCGGGATCAACGAGGCGCTGGAGGCGCGCATCAAGCGCCGCCTGGGCATCGCCAGCCGCGAGCGCTGGTACCCGGGGCGGGCGGTGATGGTGCGGCAGAACGACTACGCGCTGGGGCTGTTCAACGGCGACGTCGGCATCTGCCTGCCGACGCCCCATGGGCTGCGGGTGTTCTTCGAGGGCGAGGACGGCCACCGGCCCTTCTCCCCGGCACGTTTGCCGAGCCACGACAGCGCCTTCGCCATGACGGTGCACAAGAGCCAGGGCTCGGAGTTCCGCGAGGTGCTGCTGGTGCTGCCGGAGCAGCCGAGCCCGCTGCTCAGCCGCTCGCTGTTCTACACCGGCATCACCCGTGCCCGGCAGCGGGTGGAGATCTGGGGCCTGCCCCAGCGCCTGGCCGAGGCGGTGAGCACCCGCGCCGAGCGGGCGGCGGGCCTGGCCGAGCGCCTGGCCCGTGACCCGCAGTCGTCGGTGCTCCCCGCAGCCGCGCCTGCTGCGGCGGCACCGGTCGTACAGGTGCCGCCGGCTGGGGGGCAGTTGGATTTGTTCTAGGGTGTTGGAACGGTGGAGAGGTGGGGCGGTGGGCTGAAGCCCACCCTACGCCCTCTACGGCGCGCCCTGCTCCTGGGTGGGAACGAGAACGGGGCCCCCGTTGTCATGACGTGGTGGGTCAGTCGATCCGCAGGACCTTGGCGAGGAGGATCTTCGGGCCTTTCATCTTCTTGACGATGATGCGCAGGCCCTCGGTCTCCAGCACTTCTTCCTCTTCGGGAACCCGGTTGAGGCTGTCGTAGATCAGCCCGGCCAGGGTGTCGGCCTCGACATGGTCGAGGTCGATGCCGAGCAGGCGCTCGACCTTGAACAGCGGGGTGTCGCCGCGCACCAGCAGCTTGCCGGGCTGGTAGGCGAGCACGCCGCGCTCGGTCTTGCGGTGTTCGTCCTGGATGTCGCCGACCAGCACTTCGAGCACGTCTTCCATGGTCAGGAAGCCGACCACCTTGCCGTCGGCCTCTTCGACCAGGGCGAAGTGCGCGCCGCCCTGGCGGAACTGCTCCAGCAGGCGCGGCAGCGGCATGTGCTTGCTGACGCGCTCCACCGGGCGGGTGAGTTCGGTGAGGTCGAAGGACTCGGGCAGGCTGTCCAGGGCGGACAGGGCGAGGAGCAGGTCCTTGATGTGCAGGACGCCGATGAACTCGCCCTTGCGGTCGTCGTAGACCGGGTAGCGGCTGTACTTGTGGCGGCGGATGACGCCGAGGATGTCGGACAGCGGGGCGTCGTGCTCCAGGTAGATCAGGTCTTCCCGGGAGTTGGCCCAGTCCACCACGTCCAGTTCGCCCATTTCGACGGCGGAGGCGAGTACGCGCATGTCCTGGTCGCTGGGGTCGCGGGCGCGGCTGGAGTGCAGGATCAGCTTGAGCTCGTCACGGCTGTAGTGGTGCTCGTGGTGCGGGCCGGGCTCGCCCTGGCCGGCGATGCGCAGGATGGCGTTGGCGCTGGCGTTGAGCAGCCAGATGGCCGGGTACATGAGCCAGTAGAAGAGGTACAGAGGCACCGCCGTCCACAGCGACAGCAGTTCGGGCTTGCGGATGGCCCAGGACTTGGGCGCCAGCTCGCCGACCACGATGTGCAGGTAGGAAATGATGAAGAAGGCGGTGAAGAAGGAGATGCCGTGGAGCAGCTTCTCCGATTCCACGCCAACGGCGCTGAGCAGCGGGCCGAGCAGGTGGGCGAAGGCCGGCTCGCCGACCCAGCCGAGGCCGAGGGAGGCCAGGGTGATGCCCAACTGGCAGGCGGAGAGGTAGGCGTCGAGCTGGTTGTGCACGGTGCGCAGGATGTGCCCGCGCCAGCCGTGCTGGTCGGCGATGGATTCGACACGGGTGGCGCGCAGCTTGACCATGGCGAACTCGGCGGCGACGAAGAAGCCGTTGAGCAGCACGAGGAAGAGGGCGAACAGGACGAGGCCGAAATCGGCGAAATAGCTGGAGAAGGTGGAGCTTGTGGAAGGGTCCATTAGGGGTCGGGGCTGGCGAATGATCGGCTAAGGGTGAAGGCTGGGCCTTGAGTTTGCAAGCGGGCGGAAGGCCCCGGGAGCGTGGGGCCCGGGGCGCGCCGTGAGGTCTTTCTCAACGCTCGCCGGCCACCTGCGCCGGAGGGAAATGGCAGGTGAAGGTGCTGCCGTGGTTGAGCACGGAGCTGATGTCCAGGCGGGCGCGGTGGCGGAGCAGTACGTGCTTGACGATGGCCAGGCCCAGGCCGGTGCCGCCGGTGTTGCTGGCGCGGCTGGAGTCGACCCGGTAGAAGCGCTCGGTCAGGCGTGGCAGGTGCTTGGCTTCGATGCCGATGCCGGAGTCCTGCACGGCCAGGTGTGCGCCCAGTTCGTCGCCCCACCAGCGGATGCGGATGTCGCCGCCGTCGGGGGTGTACTTCACGGCGTTGAACACCAGGTTGGAGAAGGCGCTGCGCAGCTCGGCCTCGCTGCCGCGCAGGCGCACGCTGGCGTCGGCCTCCAGTTCGATGTGGTGCTGGCGGCTGCCGGACAGGGCGAGTGCGTCGTGGCGGATGCTTTGCAGCAGGGTCTCGACCTCCACCGGCTGGTTGTCGGAGGGGTAGTCGGTGGCTTCCAGCTTGGCCAGCAGCAGCAGGTCGTTGAGCAGGTTCTGCATGCGCCCGGCCTGCTGGTGCATCTGCTGCAGGGCACGGCCCCAGCGCGGGTTCACGTCGTCGACGTTGTCCAGCAGGGTCTCCAGGTAGCCGGCGATCACCGTCAGCGGAGTACGCAGCTCATGGGAGACGTTGGCGACGAAGTCCTTGCGCATCTGCTCCAACTGGTGAAGCCGGGTGATGTCGCGCACCAGCATCAGGTGCTCGCGGTTGCCGTACTGGGTGATGTGGAACTGCAGGCGCCGGCGGTCGTGGACCGGCGAGGGCAGTTCGAGGGCCTCGCGGTAGTTCTCCTGCTCGAAGTACTCCTTGAAGCGCGGGTGACGGATCAGGTTGGTGACCGGCTGGCCGCTGTCCTGGGGGGTCTTGAGGCCTAGCAGGTTCTCGGCGGCGCGGTTCCACCAGTCGAGGTTGCCCTCGCTGTCGAGCATCACCACGGCATCCTTGAGGGCGGCGGTGGACTCCTGCACGCGGTCGATCACCGCCTGCAGGCGCCCGCGCACGCGCTGGTCGCGGCGTTGCAGGTGGTAGATGCTGTCGAACACTTCGCCCCACAGGCCGTAGCCGTCCGGCGGCGGCTCGTCGGGTTTGTGTTCCTTGAGCCATTTGTGCAGGCGCAGCAGTTGGCTGAGGGTCCAGCCGAGGTAGGCGCCCAGGCCGATGGCCAGGGCCCAGCCGTATTCACCGGAGATGAAGCCGGCGAGGAGGCAGGCACCGAGCAGGAGAATCAAACGGCGGATTACGGCACGGCGCCAGTCCTGGTTCAACGGTCGCTTCCTTGTTCGGCGGGATCAGCCCTTGGTGGAGAAACGATAACCGGTGCCGCGCACCGTCTGCACCAGGTTCTCGTAGGCGTCGCCCAGGGCCTTGCGCAGGCGCCGGATGTGCACGTCAACGGTGCGTTCCTCGACGTAGACGTTGCCGCCCCAGACCTGGTCCAGCAGTTGGCCACGGGTGTAGGCGCGCTCCTGGTGGGTCATGAAGAACTGCAGCAGGCGGTATTCGGTGGGGCCCATCTCGGCCGGCTTGCCGTCGATGGTGACGCGGTGGCTGATGGGGTCCAGCAGCAGGCCGCCGATCTCGATGGGGGCTTCGCTGTCGGTGGGGCCGGCGCGGCGCAGCACGGCCTTGAGGCGGGCCACCAGCTCGCGGGGCGAGAAGGGCTTGGTGATGTAGTCGTCGGCGCCGACTTCCAGGCCCTGGATCTTGTTGTCTTCCTCACCCTTGGCGGTGAGCATGATGATCGGGATGTCGCTGGTCAGGTCGTCGCGCTTCAGGCGCCGGGCCAGTTCGATGCCGGAGGTGCCGGGGAGCATCCAGTCCAGCAGGATCAGGTCGGGCTTGCGGTCGATGATGCTGGCGTGGGCCTGCTGGGTGTTCTCCGCTTCCAGGCACTCGTAGCCGGCCATTTCCAGGGCCACCGCGATCATTTCGCGGATCGGTGCTTCGTCGTCGACGATCAGGATGTTCTTGCCAACCATGTGTTCGCCTCGGCTCGCTGGTTCTGATGGTTTGCGCGCATTAGATAACGGAATTATTGCAGTGATATGACACGACCGTGGCGGAGCCGACGGCCGTGTCGTGCCCGTGTTCAGCGCAGTGCGTAGTCGGCCACCACGCCGATGAGGATCGCCAGGCCCGCCCAGTGGTTGTGCAGGAAGGCCTTGAAGCAGGCCTGCGGGTCGCGGTCGCGGGTGCTGTGGAATTCCCAGGCGAAGCAGGCCAGGGCGCCGAGCAGGCCGAGGTGGAAGTACAGGCCCAGTTCGAAGCGGCTGCCGGCCAGCAGCAGGCACAGCAGGGCGAGGCCCTGGAGGGTGGCGATGATCACCCGGTCGGCGTCGCCGAAGAGGATGGCGGTGGACTTGATGCCGATCTTCAGGTCGTCCTCGCGGTCGGTCATGGCGTAGTAGGTGTCGTAGGCCACGGTCCACAGCAGGTTGGCGATGTAGATCAGCCAGGCGGCGGCCGGCAGTTCGCCGGTGGCGGCGGTGAAGGCCATGGGGATGCCCCAGGAGTAGGCGGCACCCAGCACCACCTGGGGGTAGAAGGTGTAGCGCTTCATGAAGGGGTAGCAGGCGGCCAGGGCCACGGCGCCGAAGGACAGCCAGACGGTGGTGGCGTTGGTCAGCAGCACCAGGCCGAAGGCGATGGCCAGCAGCACGGCGAAGAACACCAGGGCTTCCTTCGGGCGGATGGCGCCGGTGGCCAGGGGGCGGGCGTGGGTGCGGGCGACGTGGCCGTCGAAGTGGCGGTCGGCGTAGTCGTTGATGGCGCAGCCGGCGGCGCGCATGACGGCGACGCCGAGGACGAAGACCAGGACGTTCTTCAGGCTGGGATGGCCGTCTGCGGCGATCCATACGGCCCAGAGGGTGGGCCAGAGCAGCAGGTAGACGCCGATGGGGCGGTCGAGCCGGGCGAGCTGGACGAAGTCCCAGGCACGCGGGTGCAGGCGGTTGAGCGATCGCAGGAACTGGATGTACATCGGGGGCCTCCGCTGGACGTGCGGCGGATTATACGGCCTCGATTCCGGCCTGCCGCCACAGCGTGGGGAGGAATATCTCGGCCACCAGCACGCCCAGCTCGTCGCGGCGGAAGCAGGAGCGACGGCCCCAGAGGCGCTCTTCGCGCACCTCGGCCGGCAGCAGTGACGCCGGGTAGCGGGTGACTTCGATGGTGCCGCGGGCGAAGGCGCGGTCGCTGAACAGCAGCTCGCCAAGGGAACGACCGCCAAGGTCGGCCAGGGCCAGGCCGGAGCCTTCCAGCGCTTTGCGGGCGGCGACGCTGCGGGCGAAGACCCAGGGTTCGCCATGCCCGCGCAGGTACACCTCGCGCACCCAGCCCTGGCTGCCGTCGGGCACGCCAAGGGCCTGGCATTCGTCGCTGCGCAGCACCTGCCAGGCTTCGTTCAGCGGGGTGACGCTGAAGGCACCTTCGGCCAGGGCGGTGAGGCGGCGCGTCAGCGAGCCCTGGTCGAACAGCCAGTCGCGCACCTCGGCAGCGGGCGCGGGGTGCAGTTGCTGTGCGGTGAGCCAGCGGGGCGGGTGGACGAGGGCGGCGTTCGACACGGTGGACCTGCGGGGTTGAGGCGGCGCGGGAGTGTAGCACGCAGCCCGGCGCGCTCCGGACGGGCCCGGTTGCCGCAGGGCGGTGGTCGGCGGGCGTCTTGGCGCTGCCCTTTGATTGGGTTAGGTTGCGCGCGCAACCGTGAGTTTCCCGAGGCAGATATGAAGAAATGGCAATGCGTGGTCTGCGGACTGATCTATGACGAAGCCCAGGGTTGGCCGGACGACGGCATCGCCCCTGGCACCCGCTGGGAAGACGTGCCGGCCGACTGGCTGTGCCCGGATTGCGGCGTGGGCAAGCTGGACTTCGAGATGATCGAGATCGGCTGATCCTCCCGGGCCCCCGCGTTCTGCGTGGGGCCCTGTTTCTCCCTCTCCCCCGCTTCTGCTGCACCCCTGGTCACGCCCCAACCTCCGTCGGGGCGCGCGGCTGCCTGCTTGGCGAGCGCGGGCGGTTTGGAGTAGGTTCGGCCGATCGTTCCCGCTGGGGTGGAGGTGCGTGTGCGCAAGTGGCAATGCGTGGTGTGCGGCTTCATTTATGACGAGGCCCTGGGGCTGCCCGAGGAAGGCATTGCCCCCGGTACGCGCTGGGAGGATGTCCCGGCGGATTGGGTCTGCCCCGATTGCGGGGTGGGCAAGGTGGACTTCGAGATGATCGAGATCCGCTGAGTCCTGGTGGTTTTCTGAGCGACGGCCTGCGGGCCGTCGCGTCGTTTTTTATCCTGGGAGTGAGTGATGAGTGCACCTGTGGTGATCGTCGGGACCGGCCTGGCCGGCTACAACCTGGCCAAGGAGTTTCGCAAGCTGGACGGCGAGACGCCGCTGTTGCTGATCAGTGCCGATGACGGCCGCTCCTACTCCAAGCCGATGCTGTCCACCGGCTTCGGCAAGAACAAGGATGCCGACGGCCTGGCGATGGCGGAGGCCGGTGCCATGGCCGAGCAGTTGAAGGCGGAGATCCGCACCCACACCCGCATCACCGGCATCGACCCGGGGCACCGGCAGATCTGGATCGGCGAGGAAGCCGTGGCCTACCGCGACCTGGTGCTGGCCTGGGGCGCCGAGGTGATCCGCGTGCCGGTGGAGGGCGATGCGGGGGGCGCGGTGTTCCCCATCAATGACCTGGAAGACTATGCGCGCTTTCGCGCGGCAGCCGCCGGCAAGCGCCGGGTGCTGATCCTCGGTGCCGGGCTGATCGGCTGCGAGTTCGCCAACGACCTGACCCTGGGCGGCTACGAGGTGGAGGTCGTCGCCCCCTGTGAGCAGGTCATGCCCGGCCTGCTCCATCCGGCGGCGGCCGGCGCCGTGCAGGCGGGGCTGGAGGCCATCGGCGCGCGCTTCCACCTGGGGCCGGTGCTGGCCAGCCTGAACCATGCCGGCGATGGGCTGGTGGCGCACCTCTCCGACGGCACGCACATCACCTGCGACCTGGTGGTCTCCGCTGTGGGCCTGCGTCCGCGCACCGCCCTGGCGGCGGCGGCGGGCCTGGACGTGAACCGGGGCGTGGTGGTGGACCGCGAGCTGCGCACCTCCCACGCGAACATCTACGCGCTGGGGGATTGCGCGGAAGTGGACGGCATCAACCTGCTCTACGTGATGCCGCTGATGGCCAGCGCCCGGGCCCTGGCGCAGACCCTGGCCGGCACGCCGACAGCGGTCAGCTACGGGCCGATGCCGGTGACGGTGAAGACCCCGGCCTGCCCGCTGGTGGTCTCGCCGCCGCCCCGTGGTCTGGACGGCGAATGGACGGTGGAAGGGGCCGGCGCGGACATCAAGGTGCTCTGCCGCGATGCCTCCGGGCGCCTGCTGGGCTATGCGCTCACCGGTGCGGCGGTGCAGGAGAAGCTCGCGCTGAACCGTGAACTGCCGCCGGTCTTGGCATGAACGGCCGGCCTTCTGTCGGAACCGCCCTCGGCTTGTAGGTCAAAACTGTCGGACAACACTGGCGCGGGCCTTTGCGGCATGCCATCCTCCTCGTGGTCTGCCGCAGCGCAGAGCTGTTGCGGCGCCTTGGGCGCTGTTCTGGATGAACAGCACGGACACAAAAACAACAAACCGTCACAGAGGCATCTATGCGTAAACCGGAACTCGCCGCCGCCATCGCCGAGAAGGCCGATCTCACCAAGGATCAGGCCAATCGTGTTCTCAACGCCGTTCTCGAAGAAATCACCAACGCGCTGCACCGCAAGGACAGCGTGACCCTGGTCGGTTTCGGCACCTTCGTGCAGCGCCACCGTGGCGCCCGCACTGGCAAGAACCCGCAGACCGGCCAGCCGGTCAAGATCAAGGCCAGCAACACCGTGGCCTTCAAGCCGGGCAAATCCCTCAGGGATGAAGTTTCTAAAGGATGAGTCGCCCCATCGTTGACTGATCACGATCAGGAAGGCCCCGGTTCCCGGGGCCTTCCTCTTTCCCTGCTCGGCCTGTTTCTCCTCCTGTATTGCCTGCCTTCGGCCGTTTCTGTGCCACGCCCTGCCCACTGATGTACCGCCCTGGCTGTGTGTGCTCGCACCGTCGTGGGTGCAGCACGCCCCCGTTTCCCTGGGACACCGGGCAAGGGCATCTCAAAAGGACAATTGGTGAATGAAACCAGGCATCAGCGTTCAATTAATTTCGATTGTTGCCGGATTTCATTCACCCATACTGGGGCCCGCAGGTGCAGGTAGAGGCGGTATTGCAGGTCCTCGTTGGACGCGACCGCTTCGATCAGGACGACACGCTTGAAGCAGCAGGGATTGCCCGGAGGGGTAACAGCCTGGGAGTCGTAACGGGGTACGCCCCGGGCTGAGCTGAATACCCTGATCCGCAAACCTGGGCGGTGATGGCGGGCCTTTCGAGCCCGCGTCCTGCCGATACCGAAGGTGCCGGGGTCATATGAACAAGAAAAATACCTCGCTTCACACCGAGCTTCGCTCTTTCAACGATCCGCGCCCCCCGGATGAGGGAGGGGGACAGGAATGTCCGTTCAGGCGTTTCAATGCCCGGGCCAGGTCAATAACCCACACAGCCTGGCCCACGCGAAGTCAACGTTGTGGAGCGTGCCCATGATCATCAAGAGCCGTGCAATCCAGTGCATCACCCTCGCTGTGTCCGTTGCGATCACCGCCCCTGCCATGGCCGGTGTGACGAAATCGCCTGGCGTACTGAAAGTGGCCATGGAGGCGACCTACCCCCCTTTCGGGTCCTATGACGATCAGCAGCGCATCGTCGGGGCTGATCCGGAGCTTGCCGCTGCACTCGCCAGGCAGATGGGGGTGGAACTCACGATCATCGATGCCAAGTTCCCGTCGCTGATCATGGGGCTCAATGCCGGCCACTACGATGCGGTGATCTCGGGCATGTACATCACGCCGGAACGGCAGACCCAGACGCAAACCCTGGGTTATGCGCAGTCGGGCGCGTCCGTTCTGGTGCCGAAGGGCAGCAAGCTGAAGATCAGCCGCGCGGAGGACCTGTGCGGCACCACGCTCGGTCTCCTGCAGGCTTCTGCCTGGGTTGCCGAGTTCCGCTCGCTGTCTTCCTCCTACTGCGAGCCTCAGGGCAAGGGCGCAATCGTGGTCAATGAATACCCGTCCGGACCGGAGGTCACCCAGGCCACGCTGTCGCGCAACGTGCAGGCCCAGGTGGAGATGGGGGCCGCCGCCAGGATGATCCTGGAGCGCACGGGGGATCGCCTGGCGATTGCCTCCGACAAGCAGATCTACCCGCAAACGCTGGGCATCTTCGTCAAGAAGAACAACAGCGAAACCTATGAGGCACTTCGCTCCGCCTTTGAAAGGATCAAGGCCAATGGCGAGTACGCGGCCATCCTCGAGAAGTACAACCTGGAAGCCGCCCCGAACTGAGCACGCGCCTGTTCGCTTGTTATCCGTCTTCCGGGTGAGGTGGTTATGCAATTTGATTGGATGTACTTTATCTCGCTGTTTTCCATGCCGGCGTTCTGGAAAGCCTGCGTGGTGGTGATCGAACTGAGCGCCCTGACGTGGGGCATTGGCCTGGTGGCGGGGTTTCTGCTGGCGTTGGCGAAGATGGCTCGCAACCGGTTCGTCCGTTCGGCCGCTTCGACCTACATCTGGTTCTTCCGCAGTGTCCCCCTGCTGGTGCTGGTCGTGTTCGTCTACAACTTGCCGCAGGCCTTTCCCGCGACCGGGAGTGTGCTGATGAGCCCGTTCTATTCCGGGCTGATTGCGCTGGTGGTCACGGAGACGGCCTACATGGCCGAGATTCATCGCGGCGGCATCATCGCGGTGGCGAAGGGGCAGAAAGAGGCGGGGCGTGCCCTGGGCATCGGGATGTTCGGTATCGAGCGCCTGATCGTCGTGCCTCAGGCGTTCCGCATTGCGCTGCCGACGCTGATCAACGAGTACATCACGGTGGTGAAGCTGACCTCGCTGGTCTCGGTCATTTCGCTGACCGAGATATTGACGGTCGGCCAGCGCCTGTATGCGCAGAACTTCCTGGTCATGGAGACCCTGGCGGCCGTGGCGGTTTACTACGTGCTGATCGTCACGGTGTTCGGCAAGCTGCTGCAGGGCCTGGAGCGTCACCTGGAGCTGGGGCGTCGCAAGCCGCAGACGCTCAGCGACTCCCAGGTTGCCGACCTGCGCAGCCGGTTCCAGGACGCGCGCCCTGCCCCCCGGCCGTCGTGCTCACCCGACGGGGTGCCGGCCCTGCGCTTGCGCAACATCCACAAGCGCTATGGCCACCACGAGGTGCTCAAGGGGATTCACCTTGCGGTGGAGGCCGGGCAGGTCGTCTCCATCATTGGCCCTTCGGGGTCCGGCAAGACCTCGCTGATTCGCACGATCAACGGCCTGGAAGGGATCGACCAGGGCAGCATCGAGCTGTTCGGCGAGGTGATCATCGAGGCGGGCGACAGGCCGAACAGCGGGAGGTTGCGCAAGAAGATCACCCACATCGGGATGGTCTTCCAGAGCTTCAACCTGTTCCCCCACCGGACCCTTCTCGACAACGTCACCCTGGCACCGATCCACCACGGGGATAATCGTGCGCTGACGGTGCAGCGTGCCTATCAGTTGCTCGACAAGGTGGGTTTGCTGGCTCACGCCGACAAGTACCCGCACCAGTTGTCCGGCGGGCAGCAGCAGCGGGTGGCGATTGCCAGGGCGCTGGCCATGGAGCCGGACATCATGCTGTTCGACGAGCCGACCTCGGCGCTCGACCCCGAGCTGGTGGGGGATGTGCTGAACGTGATCCGCAGGCTGGCGAACGAGGGCATGACCATGGTCATCGTCACCCATGAGATCGACTTCGCCATGTCGATTTCCGATCGCGTCGTCTTCATGGAGAACGGTCTGGTGCAACTGGATGCCGCACCGGAGCAGATTCGCCATGACCGCGCGGCCGAGCGAGTGCGCAGGTTCATGGGCCTCGGCACCGAGCCTCAGGCTCCGGCGATGGCCATTCAGTGTTGAGCGAGCGTCCGATATGGGTGCGCGTCGGAGCCCGTATCGGACGCTGTCATGCAGGCGGCGCCCGTGCCTCGTTGGCATTCCACCCATCTCCCGGCTGGGCTGTAGTCCCGTTCGCAAATCGCTACAATGCGCGCCCGTTCCCCTTCCGACCGAGGCGCTCGCCGATGAAATTCCGACTCCTGCTCTGGGTTCTGGGCCGCATGATGGCCAAAGCCAGCCGTGACAATGCCGCCTTCCGCGAGCAACTGGCCGGCAAGGACCTGGTGTTCCAGTTGCACACCCTCGATGGCAAGGTGGCCCGTCATTTCGTGGTCAAGGATCAGCGCATCACCAGCAAGCGTGGCGTGACGGCTTCGCCGGCCTTCGCCATCGGCTTCAAGGATGGCGCCTACGGCTTCGCCACCATGAACGCGAAGAACAAGCAACTGGCCTTCATGCAGGGCATCCAGAACAAGGACATCCAGATCCAGGGCAACCCGGCGCTGGTGCTGTGGTTCCAGGGCCTGACCAAGCACCTGGTGCCGAAGAAGAAGCCCGCCGACAAGCAGGCGGCCTGAGCCCCTTCGCTGGTGAGCCTCCAGGCGTTTCGCTAGGCTGAACGGGCGCGCCCCGCGAGGCGCACGCCCGCGTCGTCCTGATGGAGGCTTGCCCATGCGAGTCCTGATCGCCCTGCCCCTGCTGCTCGCCAGCGCTGTTGCCTTCGCCGCCCCCGCCTCTCCTGTGCCCGCCACGCTGGACCGTGCCTTTGAGCTGGTCGGCGTGCGCCTGCTCTGCGAGCAGAGCGGCACGCTGCTGCAGCGGGGTGCGCCCGAGTCCTATCAGCAGCAGCTGGCCAGCGCCTTTGCCGCCGAGGCGGTGTGCGCCGATCTGGCGGCGGCCGTGGCCCCTCGGCTGGAGGCGGCGCAACTGGCCGAGGTCGAGCAGGCGCTGGACAGCGAGCTGGCCCGGCGTTTCACCGCCGCCGAGCGCGAGGTGGACGATGGGCTGGTGGACTACCGCAAGCAACTGGCCGACAAGCCGCCCCGGGCCGACCGCGTGGAGCTGGTACACCGCCTGGACCGCGCGGCCCGCACCACCGACCTGGCGGCCCTGCTGCGCTACGAGGTGGGCAAGACCCTGGCGCTGCTCAGCCTGCACCAGCGCGGCGAGCGCATCAGCGAGGCAGCTCTGGCCCAGCAGACCGCCCAGCAGGCCGACGGTATCCGCGCCAGCAGCGCTCAGGCGGTGCAGTCCTTCATGCTCTACGCCTACCGGCAGATGCCCAGTGAGCAGGTCCGGGCCTACGCCGAACTCTACGAGCGGCCGGCCGTTAAGCGCCTGCTGGATGCAAGCCTGGAGGCGCTGCCCGGAGTTTTCGCGAAGCGCCGGGCGCTGCTCAAGTAGCGGGCGATTCCGCGCACGACAAAAAGGGCCCCGAGGGGCCCTTTTTCGTGATGCGCATGACTCAGTGGTTGAACTGGGAGGCCAGCTCGCGGAGCGCGGCTTCGGCTTCCAGCACCTTGCTTACGGCGTCCTCGGCCTTCTCCCGGGACAGGCCCAGGCGCTCGAACAGCCCGTCCGGCAGGGCGATCTGCGGGCCCATGCCGATACCCCGCTGGCGCAGCAGGCCAACGGCCAGGGTCACCAGGTTGGGGTAGGCGTGGTTGGCGCCGTCGTAGTTCGGGTCGTGCTGGAAGCGCAGGGCGGTGGAGAGTTCCTCGGGCATGTCCCAGAAGCGCATCAGCCAGCTGCCGATCTGCTCGCGGGTGATGCCCAGCAGGTGCTGCTCGATGTAGCTGTGGGGCAGGTGCGGGTTCACTTCCAGGTGCCGGCAGATCAGCGAGAAGTGCGGCGGGAAGACGTGGGCCAGGACCAGGTAGCCGAAGTTGTGCAGCAGGCCGCCGAGGTAGGTGAGGCCGGCCTCCGGGCGCTGGGCGCGGGGGATGGCGCGGGTCAGACCTTCGATCACGGCGGCGGTGTAGACCGCCTGCTGCCAGTAGGGCGTGGCCTGCTGGGGCTGGTCCTTGGGCAGGCTCAGGGTCTTGCCCAGGGCCAGGCCGAGGGCCAGGTTGATCACCAGGTCGAAGCCCAGCACGCGGACGATGGCGTCTTCCACCGAGCGGATCTTGCCCGGTGCGGCGTAGTACGGCGAGGCGGCCCAGCTCACCACCTGGGCGGCCAGGGCCGGGTCGGTCTCCACCACGCCGGTGATGTCGTCGACGGTGGCATTGGGGTCGACCCGCAGCTTGATGATCTTCTGTGCGGTTTCCGGCAGCGGCGGGATCTCGATGGTTTCCTCGAGGCGCTGCTGGATGCGCCGGGCGGTGAAGGCCTGGACGGCCTGGCTGATCTCGGCGCGGTCGTTGTCCGGGCGGTCGAGGTTCAGGCGGATGCCGTCCAGCGGCTCGCCGAAACGGGCGGCGCTGGCCTTGCTGAGCAGTTGGCGGTACTGCTCGGTGGGGATCTCCAGCACCAGGCCGGTGTGCCCGGAGTCGATCAGCAGCGAGGGCTCCTGCAGCAGGCGTTCGTCGTACAGGCACGGCGAGCTGGTCAGCGGCGGCAGGGCCGGCAGGGTGTTCAGGTCGTGCTTGCCGAGCATGCGCTCGAAGCGCTCGGGCTTGATGGTGACCAATTTGCGGCCGGTGAGCTCGGCGAGGCGGTTCAGGTCCAGCAGCTGGCTGCGCGGGTAGAGCACCAGCAGGGCGCCGACGGCATCCTCCAGCAGCACCGCCTGGACCCGGCGCTCGGCCGGCAGGTCGGGCGTGTCGGCGCGGACCTGGCTGGCAATGCCCAGCTTGTCCAGCAGCTGCAGGATCACGTCGGGTGCGTGGGGTTCCTGGTCCGGGGCGAATGCGACTTCGGTCATGGCGGTATCCGGCTTCAAAAGCGACTGCCCGGAGTATAACGAGCAGCCATCAGGACTGATGGGTCAGGCGACCGGTGCACTGTGCGCTGGATCACACTTGCCCGTATTGCTGGCCGTGTCTCAGCCAGCGCTCCAACAACGGACTCACATGCTGCGGCCAGCGTTCCATCAGAGCCTGGGCGGCGTCGCGCACGGCCGGCAGCAGGTCGGCATCACGCATCAGGTCGGCCACCTTGAACTGCAGCAGGCCGGTCTGGCGGGTGCCGAGCATCTCGCCGGGGCCGCGCAGTTCCAGGTCCTTCTCGGCGATGACGAAGCCGTCGCAGGTCTCGCGCATGATGCCCAGGCGCTCACGCCCAAGCTGGGACAGCGGCGGGTGGTAGAGCAACACGCAGTGGCTGGCGGCGCTGCCCCGGCCGACGCGGCCGCGCAACTGGTGCAGTTGTGCCAGGCCGAGGCGCTCGGGGTTCTCGATGATCATCAGGCTGGCGTTGGGCACGTCGACGCCCACCTCGATCACGGTGGTGGCCACCAGCAGCTGCAGTTCTCCGCGCTTGAAGGTGTCCATCACGGCGGCCTTTTCGGGGGCCTTCATGCGCCCGTGGATCAGGCCGACGCGCAGGTCGCCGAGGGCTAGGGAGAGTTCCTTGTAGGTGGTCTCGGCGGCCTGGCAGGTCAGCTCCTCGGATTCCTCGATCAGGGTGCAGACCCAGTAGGCCTGGCGCCCTTCGTGGCAGGCGGCGCGCACGCGCTCGATCACTTCCTCGCGGCGGTTGTCGGCCACCAGCACGGTGTTCACCGGCGTCCGCCCGGGGGGGAGTTCGTCGAGGATGGAGGTGTCCAGGTCGGCGTAGGCGCTCATGGCCAGGGTCCGCGGGATGGGGGTGGCGGTCATGATCAGCTGGTGCGGGCTGAGGCGGCCGTCGATGCCCTTGCAGCGCAGGGCCAGACGTTGTTGCACGCCGAAGCGGTGCTGTTCGTCGATGATCACCAGGGCCAGGCGGCGGTAGGTCACTTCGTCCTGGAACAGGGCGTGGGTGCCGACCACCATCGGGGCGCCGGCGGCGATGCGTTCAAGGGCAGCGGCACGGGCTTTGCCCTTGAGCTTGCCGGCGAGCCAGGCGACTTCGATGCCCAGCGGCTCCAGCCACTTGCTGAAGTTGAGGTAGTGCTGCTCGGCGAGGATCTCGGTGGGGGCCATCAGCGCGACCTGGTAGCCGGCCTCCAGGGCCTGCAGGGCGGCCAGGGCGGCGACCACGGTCTTGCCGGCGCCGACGTCGCCCTGCACCAGGCGCAGCATGGGCTCGGGCTGGGCAAGGTCATAGGCGATCTCGGCGGCGACGCGCTGCTGGGCGCCGGTGGGCTGGAAGCCCAGGTTGGCCAGGTAGCGACGCGGCAGGTCCTTGGCCGGGGGCAACTCTGGCGCGGCCTGGGCCCGTTGCTGTTCGCGCAGGCGTTGCAGGGACAGTTGGTGGGTGAGCAGTTCCTCGAAGGCGAGGCGGTGCTGGGCCCAGTGGCGGCCTTCGGCGAGCTCTTCGAGGTCGGCATCCGGCGGCGGCCGGTGCAGGTAGCGGATGGCTTCGTCCAGCGGGCCGAGGCGGTAGTCGCGGGCCAGTTCGTCCGGCAGCCAGTCGGGCAGGCTGTGGGGGCCGAGGCGTGCCAGGGCGAGCTGGCTGAGGTTGCGCAGGCGTTGCTGGGTCAGCCCTTCGGTGGTCGGGTAGATGGGCGTGAGGGTCTGTTCCACCGGTGGCGGCTCGTCGCCGTTCAGGGCGCGGTACTCGGGGTGGTAGATCTCCAGGCCGGAGGCACCGGGGCGTACCTCGCCATAGCAGCGCAGTTGGGTGCCACGCTTGAGGCCGTCCCGCTGGGCGTTACTGAAGTGGTAGAAGCGCAGGCTCAGCGAGCCGCTGCCGTCATGCAGGCGCACCAGCAGGCTGCGGCGCTTGCCCATGACCACGTCGGCGCCGGTCACCTGGCCTTCGATCACGGCATCCTGGCCGGGGCGCAGGGCGCCGATGGGCACCACGCGGGTGCGGTCCTGGTAGCGCAGCGGCAGGTGGAAGAGGATGTCCTGGAGGTTCTCCAGGCCGACCCGGGCGAGCTTTTCGGCCAGCGCCTCGCCCACCCCCTTGAGCGCGGTGACCGGGACCTGTGCCAGTTCGGTCATGTGGCGCTGGTTTCGCCTTCAGCCTGGGGGCGGGCGACCGAGCAGAGGCGGATGGAGTCGGCCAGCACTTCGATGGCGCGGGGGCGCGGGAAGCTGGCGCGCCAGGCGATGGCTACGGTGCGGAACGGCACCGGCGGGGTCAGCGGGCGGACCTCGATGACGCCGGGGGCGTAGTGGTGGCTGTCGACGGCGGAGAACGGCAGGATCGAGACGCCCAGGCCGGAGGCGACCATGTGGCGGATGGTCTCCAGGGAGCTGGATTCCACGGTGGTGTGGCGGGCGGCTTCCTCGCTGCCTTTGCGCAGGGTCGGGCAGGCTTCCAGCACCTGGTCGCGGAAGCAGTGGCCCTCGCCGAGCAGCAGCAGGCTCTTGTCGTTGAGCAGCTCGCTGTCGATGGTCTTCTTCGCCGTCCAGGGGTGGTCGGCGGGCAGCAGCACGTAGAAGGGCTCGTCGTAGAGCGGCTTGGTCAGCACGTCGGCTTCGGCGAACGGCAGGGCGATGATGATCGCGTCCAGTTCGCCGGTGCGCAGCTTGTCGCGCAGGACGTGGGTGAAGTTCTCTTCGATGTAAAGCGGCATCTGCGGGGCGACCCGGTGCAGCTGGGGAATCAGGTGCGGGAAGAGGTAGGGGCCGACGGTGTAGATGGCGCCGAGCTTGAGCGGGGCAGCCAACTGGTTCTTGCCGGCCTGGGCCAGCTCGCGGATGCCCTGGGCCTGTTCGAGGACCTTTTGGGCCTGGGTGACGATGCCCTCACCGACCGGCGTCAGGCGCACGGCGCTCTTGCTGCGCTCGAAGATCAGTACGCCCAGTTCGTCCTCGAGCTTCTTCACCCCGACGGAGAGGGTCGGCTGGCTCACGTGGCAACGTTCGGCGGCACGCCCGAAATGCTGTTCCTGGGCGAGGGTGACGATGTAGCGCAGTTCGGTGAGGGTCATAGCGATTTTCCATTGAAGAGGCGCAAGCATAGCGGCTGCAGTCAATGGAACCAACCGCTGTGCCGCCCCAGGCGGGGCGGCGGTCGCTCAGCGACGATCCTTGCGCAGGGAGTAGACGAAGGGGGCCGTCACTTCCCGCGAGCCGTTGACCAGAATCTCCGGTGGCGGAGGGGGCAGCGGCTGGGCGCGGCGGATCATTTCCAGGGTGGCGCGGTCCAGCGAGGCGCTGCCGGACTTGCCGGTGAGGGCGTAGGCCAGGACCTTGCCTTCGGCGTCCACCGTGAAGCTCAGGCGGTTGACCCCTTCGATGTTGCGACGACGGGCGTCTTCCGGGTAGCGCTTGTATTTGGCCAGGTGGGCCAGCAGCTTGCTCTGCCAGGTCTCGCGGGCCTGGGTCATGGCGCTGGCCATGCTCTCCTGCTGGGCGGCGGGCTTGGCGTCGCTCGGCGGTGCCGGCGGCGTGGGCGCGGCCACCTGCTCCTTGGGCGACTCCTGCTCCTGGGGCTTCAGCTCGGGCTTGGGCTCCGGGGGCTTGGGCTTCGGCGGTTTCGGCTTGGGTTTGGGCTTCGGCGCGATGGCGATGGTCGGCTTGGGCGCTTCGGCCAGCTTCGGCAGCGGCTCGGGCTCCGGCTCAACCTGAGGGGGCGGTGGTGGGGCCGGTGGCGGAGTAGGTGCCGGCAGCGGTTCGAGTTGCACCATCATGGCCGGTGGTGGCAGCTCGATGGGCTCGGCGCTGACCTTCCAGAACAGGGCCCAGCAGAACAGGGCGACGTGCAGGCCGAGCACCACCAGCAGGCTGATGGCCCAGGACAGGTTTCGCTTTGCCTGGCTCATCTAGTTCCCGACCGTCTCGAGTCCCACCAGGCCGATCTTCAGGTAGCCGGCGCCGCGCAGGGCGTCCATCACTTCCATCAACCGACCGTAGTCCACCGCCTTGTCGCCACGGACGAAGATGGTCTTTTCCTTGTCGCCGCCGGTGCGCTGGTCGAGTACGGCGGCCAGTTGCGCCTGGTTCACCGGGTCGTTGTCGAGGAACAGGCTCCTGTCTTCCTTGATGCTCAGGTAGATGGGCTTGTCCGGGCGCGGCGCGGGCTTGGCGGTGGAGGCTGGCAGGTCGACCTTGATGTCCACCGTGGCCAGGGGCGCCGCGACCATGAAGATGATCAGCAGCACCAGCATGACGTCGATGAATGGGGTGACGTTGATCTCGTGGCTTTCCTGGAGATCGTCACCGCCTTCGTTCAGATGCAGTCCCATGGATCAGCCCACTTTGACCATGTGCGGGGCCGGTGCACGGTCGGCCGGCGCGTGGTCCAGGTCACGGCTGACCAGCAGCAGGACCTGGGCGGAGGCGTCCGCGACCTGGGCCTTGTAGCCGGTGATGGAGCGGGCGAAGACGTTGTAGATGACCACGGCGGGGATGGCCGCGACCAGGCCCATGGCGGTGGCCAGCAGGGCCTCGGCGATGCCGGGGGCGACCACGGCGAGGTTGGTGGTTTGGGATTTGGCGATGCCGATGAAGCTGTTCATGATGCCCCACACGGTGCCGAACAGGCCGACGAAGGGCGCGGTGGAGCCGATGGTGGCGAGCACGCCGGTGCCCATGCTCATCTTGCGGCCGCTGGCGGCGACGAGGCGCTCCAGGCGGAAGCTGACGCGCTCCTTGATGCCGTCCTTCTCGCGGGTGTTGGTCGAGAGCTTCAGTTCGTCGAGGGCGTCCTGCACCAGCACCTGGGACAGGTTGTTCGGGGCGGCGGTCTTGTCGGCGGCTTCCGGCAGGTTGCGCGCGGCCTTCAGGGCTACCAGCTCGCGGCGTAGGCGGCGCTTGGCACCGAGCAGCTCGATGCTCTTGGCCAGCCAGATGGTCCAGGTGAGGATCGAGGCGAGCACCAGGCCGATCATCACGCCTTTCACCACGATGTCGGCGTTCTGGTACATGCCCCAGGGCGACAGGTCGTGGGCCGGCAGGCTTTCTTCGACGGCTTCGGGCGCGGTGCCGGCCAGGGCGGCGGCGAGGTCGTTGCCCAGGCTCAGGCCCTGGTCGATGGCGGCGAGGGTCTTGTCGATCTCTTCCGGGGCCACGCCTTGTGCCTGCAGGGTCTGGCGGGCGGTGTCGCGGATCTGCTCCGGGGTTGCCTGGGGGCCGAGGGCCTGGAGCGTGCTCAGCAGCTCGGCGTTGGTCGGAGCAGAAGGCGCGCCGGCGCCTGCCTGGACACTTTCGACTGGCGTCGCAGCCGGGGTGGCCACGGCCGGCGTTGCCGCAGGCTGGGTGCTGGCTGCGGCGTTGACCGGTGCTGCGGTGGGCTCCTCAGCGAAGGCCGCGCCTGCAGGCAGCAGGGCCAGGCCGAGCAGGAGCGCCGCCAGGGGACGGGCGCGACGGGAAAGCGAAGCGGGCTGGGCGTTGGGTGCAATAGGTTTCATGGCCGGACCTGAAGGTTAATTGCGGTTTCGCCCGCTGTTAGGTGCTGTCGCGGACAAAGGCGGAACATTATTGCAAGTAATTCTTGTTTGTAAAAGTGATAATGTAACCCCTCCGCGGCGATCCGGACGGACGCACGCGATTTCGCATCACCCCGCCCGAGCCCTTATTCTCAGCACTTTTACGGAGACGCTCCCATGTCCGAATCCCCGCGTTTGCTCATTGCTGGCTGTGGTGATGTAGGCAGCCGACTGGCCCTGAGGATGTTGGCTGAGGGCTGGCGGGTCCACGGCCTGCGGCGAAATGTCTCGGCACTGCCGGAGGGCGTGCTGCCCATCGCAGGTGATCTGGAGTGTCCCGAGCGGCCTGCCGAGTGGCCGATGGGCGCGCTCGATGCGGTGGTGTTCTGCGTGGCGGCGAGCCGCCATGACGAGGCGGGCTACCGCGCGGCCTATGTCGAGGGCCTGCGCCACGTGCTGGCCTGGTTGCGCGAGAGCGGGCAGCAGCCCCGGCGCCTGCTGTTCGTCTCCAGCAGCGGCGTTTATGGGCAGCGCGATGGCGAGTGGATCGACGAGGATTCCCCTGCCGAGGCCGATGGCTACTCGGGGCGCGTCATGCGCGAGGCGGAGCAACTGGCGCTGGACAGTGGCCTGTCGACCACCCTGGTGCGCCTGACAGGGCTCTACGGGCCAGGCCGCGAATGGCTGCTGAGCCAGGTACGCATGGGTTACCGGGTGGCGAGCGAGCCGCCGCTCTACGGCAACCGCATTCACGTCGACGATGCTGCCGGCCTGCTGGCCCACTTGCTGCGTGTTGAGCGAGCCGGGACGCCGCTGGCGCCTTGCTACCTGGGGGTGGACGATGCACCGGCACCGCTTGATGAGGTGGTGGCCTGGCTGCGCGAGCGCCTGGGGGTGACGCACTGGTCGGAGTCCTCCACCGTGCGTCGGGCCGGCAGCAAGCGCTGCAGCAATGCCCGGGTCCGGGCGTTGGGTTGGGAGCCGCAGTACCCCAGCTTCCGCGAGGGCTATGCGGCGATCCTCAAGGACGCCTGAGGTGGATGCCAACCGGCTGCTGGCCAAGGCCTGGCTGCCTGGGGTCGAGCTGTTCCATGCCGACTTTTCCGGCCAGCCCTTTGGTCGTCACAGCCACGATGCCTTCGCTATTGGCGCCATCCTGCATGGCGTGGGCGGCTACCAGTGCCGAGGGGCGCGGCATGCCCTGCCTGCCGGCACGCTCTCGCTGATGAATCCTGAGGAGCCCCACACGGGACACGCCGAGTCGCCTCGGCTGGTGTACCGGATGCTCTACGTGGAAGAAGCGCGTCTGCCGGCCCTGCTCGGGCGCAAGGCTCTGCCACGGGGGTTTGGCGCGCTCAATCCGCGTGATGACGGTGCCGTGGCCCAGGCCTTGGCACGCCTGGCCGGGGAGTTCGAGCGAGGCGATGCACTGGCACTGGAAAGCGAGTTGCTGGAGTTGCTGGAACTGGTGTTCGTGCGCCATGGCGGTCTGCGTCCCACGGGCGTCAGCGCGCGCGACGGCGGAGTGACTGCTCAGTTGCGTGATTACCTGGAGTCGCACTACCGCGAGGCAGTCAGCCTGGAGCACCTGGCCCACCTGCTGCAGCGCCATCCCCGTCATCTGATCGAGGCGTTCCGCCGCGTCTATGGCGTGCCACCCCACACCTACCAGCTGCAGCGCCGAGTGCGCGAGGCCAAGCAGCGGCTGCTGGCGGGTGAGCCCTTGGCGAGCCTGGCGCTGGAGTTGGGGTTCTACGACCAGGCGCACTTCTCCAGCACCTTCCGCCGTTTCACCGGGGTGACGCCCGGTCGCTTCCGCCGCGAGGCGCTGCGCTGACGGGCGCCCTGCCCGATCCGACTTTCTTACAATACGCGAGCACCGGGCCCTGGCGAGACTCCACTGCCTTGTCGTGGAGGTCATATGCTCGCTCTGTTCCTGCTGGTCGCCAGTACCCATTTCGCTGCTCTGTTGTCACCCGGTCCGGATTTCTTCCTGTTGTTGCGCGCAGGGCTTACCCGTGGGCGCCTGCACGCCGCCGGCTGTGCCTGGGGCATTGCCTTGGCGAACCTGGCGAGCATGTTGCTGGTATTGCTGGCGCTGAGCCTGCTGCCTGCGGAGGGCGGCTGGGTGTGGCGCGCCCTGCAGTTGCTGGGTGGGGGGTACTTCCTGTGGCTGGGTGCTCAGGCCTTGATGGCGCGGCGCCGGCTCGACCTGCCCGAAGCCAGCGCGGATGCGGGCCTTGGCTCCTGGCGAAGGGGTGTGCTGGAAGGGTTGCTGGCCAGCAGCGTCAATCCGAAGCTGCCGATCTTCTATGCCGGGCTGTTCGGGGCGCTGCGTTCTGCGCAGATGCCCGACTGGGGTCTGGCCCTGTGCATGGCCTGGATGACCCTGGTAGTGCTGGGTTGGGACCTGGGGCTGGTGCACCTGGTGTCACACCGCCGCTGGCAGGCTTGGCTGCAGCAGCGGGTGGTGGTGCTGGATCGGCTGTGTGGCGGGCTGCTGGCGTTGTTGGGAGGCTGGCTGGTGGTCGGTGCCCTTTAGTGGCGGCCGGGCTTCACTGGCGCTCCAGTACCCAGGCGCGCTTGCCGGGGTAGTACTCGGGCATCTCGTCGATCTGGGCGCGGTTGCCGGTCTCGAGGATTTCCAGGCGGTTGCCGTCGTGGACGAAGATCCAGGGTGCGCCCTGGTCACCCAGTTGCAGCCACATGCTGTCGTTTTCGCCGCTCATGGCGGCGCAATCGCCGGCCAGGCAGAGGGCGAAGCGGTCGGCGCCGGGCAGCCCTTCCAGTCGGCCGTCGGGGTGGAACAGCACCAGGCCGCCCTGCCCCGTGCCTTCGAGGATCTTCCAGGTGCCGCCGAGGTAGGTCTTGTAGAGGGCGTACTCGAAGCTGCTGCCTTCCGGTGCGCCGTCGGCGGCGGGTTCGGCCGGGCGTACGAAGTGCTGTTCGGGGAAGTTCTCGCTGGCTTCCTGGATCAGCTGGCGGCCCTTGAGGTTCAGGTGCTCGTGGTAGTCGTCGCCGTAGAAGTCCACCTGCCAGCGGCCCTTGCCCTGGGGTGCCAGGCGGCCCTCGCCCAGTTCGAAGCCGTTGCTGTAGTTGGCGGTCCCGGCGCGGGTGTCGAGGCTCCACTCCAGGTTGGGGCCGTAGGCGAGCAGGGCCTCGCGCAACTTGCCTTCACGGGCGGCTTCGTCGATGGCGGTCTGGTTGATCCAGACGCCGCTGGGGTCACTGGGCGTGCTGGCGCAACCAGTCAGCAGGGCGGCGCAGATCAGGGAAATGAGGGCTTGGCGCATGGCGGGGTTCCTTCCTTTGGCCGGGTGCAGCGGGCAAGGCAGCCCGCTGCGGCCATCGGGTTTACTCGAGGACCAGGATGGCGTCCATCTCGACCTGTGAGCCACGGGGCAGCGCGGCCACGCCGATGGCGGCGCGGGCCGGATAGGGCTGCTCGAAGTAGCGGCCCATCACTTCGTTGACCTTGGCGAAGTGGGACAGGTCGGTGAGGAAGATGTTGAGTTTGACGATGTCCTTGAAGGAGCCGCCGGCAGCTTCGGCAACGGCCTTCAGGTTCTCGAACACCTGAACGGTCTGGGCTTCGAAGCCTTCCACCAGTTCCATGGTCTTGGGATCGAGGGGGATCTGCCCGGACATGTAGACGGTGTTGCCGGCCTTGATCGCCTGGGAGTAGGTGCCGATGGCGGCGGGAGCCTTGTCGCTGTTGATCACGGTCTTGCTCATGGAAACTCCTTGTACGCGTGAAAACGCCCCGGGCGATGCCCGGATGGGCGCGTTTGGAAGCGGGCCGGGCCGTGAGCTGATTGCCCAGACGGCCTCGCTCCCTTGGGTTCAGCGGGCTGTCAGGCGCGCACCCGGGTGATGCGGATCACGCCCTTGAGGGCGCGCAGTTTCTTGATGACCCGGGCCAGGTGTACGCGGTCGTGCACGCTGATCACCAGCTGGACGACGCTGATGCGGCCATCGCGTTCGTCCATGCCGATTTTCTCGATGTTGCCGTCGGCGGCGTTGACACTGCTGGCCAGCAGGGCGATCAGGCCGCGCTGGTGCTCCAGTTCGACGCGCAGCTCGACGTTGAATTCGCCGGTGACGTCCTTGGCCCAGGAAAGTTGCACGCACTTCTCCGGGTTGTGGCGGATATCGCCGATGTTCTTGCAGCTTTCCAGGTGCACCACCATGCCGCGGCCGGCGGATAGGTGGCCGACGATGGGGTCACCTGGGATCGGCGTGCAGCACTTGGCGTAGCTGAGCACCAGGCCTTCGGTGCCGCGGATCGCAAGCGGACCTTCGGGGCTGGGCAGCTGCTCGCCATCGCTGGCCAGCAGGCGGCGGGCCACGACGTAGGCCATGCGGTTGCCGAGGCCGATGTCTTCCAGCAGGTCTTCCAGCACTTCGAGGCGGTATTCGCCGAGGACGGCCTGGATGCGCTCGGGGGTGATCTTGTCGAGGCTGCTTTCGAAGCCGGCCAGCACCTTGTTCAGCAGGCGTTCGCCGAGGTTGATGGACTCGGAGCGGCGCTGCAGCTTGAGGGCGTGGCGGATGTGGGTGCGGGCCTTGCCGGTGACCACGAAGTTGAGCCAGGCCGGGTTGGGCCGTGCGCCGGGGGCGGTGACGATCTCCACCGTCTCGCCGCTCTGCAGCGGCTCCGACAGCGGCGCCAGGCGACGGTTGATACGGCAGGCGATGCAGGTGTTGCCGACGTCGGTGTGGACCGCGTAAGCGAAGTCGACTGCAGTGGAGCCCTTGGGTAGCTCCATGATGCGGCCCTTGGGCGTGAAGACGTAGACCTCGTCGGGGAACAGGTCGATCTTCACGCTCTCGATGAATTCGAGGGAGTTACCGGCACGTTGCTGCAGTTCCAGCACGCCTTTGACCCACTGGCGCGCGCGTGCGTGCGTGCCCTTGGGCTGGTCGTCCTCGGCGGACTTGTACAGCCAGTGGGCGGCGATGCCGTTGTTGGCCATTTCTTCCATCTCGCGGGTGCGGATCTGGATTTCGATGGGCACGCCGTGCATGCCGAACAGGGTGGTGTGCAGGGACTGGTAGCCATTGGCCTTGGGAATGGCGATGTAGTCCTTGAAGCGGCCGGGCAGCGGCTTGTACAGGTTGTGCACGGCGCCGAGCACGCGGTAGCAGGTGTCCACCTTGTCGACGATGATGCGGAAGGCATAGACGTCCATGATCTCGTTGAACGCCCGGCGCTTGCCGCGCATCTTCTTGTAGATGCTGTAGAGGTGCTTCTCGCGGCCGATCACCTCACCTTCCATGCCTTCGCGGGCGAGGCAGTGGGTGAGGGATTCCTCGATCTTGGCGACGATTTCCTTGCGGTTGCCCCGGGCACGGCGGACGGCGGCACGGATGCGCTCGGAGCGCATGGGGTGCATGGCCTTGAAGCCGAGGTCCTCGAATTCCACGCGCATGCTGTGCATGCCCAGCCGGTTGGCGATGGGGGCGTAGATTTCCAGGGTTTCCTTGGCGATGCGCCGACGCTTTTCACCGGAGAGCACTTCCAGGGTGCGCATGTTGTGCAGGCGGTCGGCCAGCTTGACCAGGATCACGCGGATATCGCGGGCCATGGCCATGGCCATCTTCTGGAAGTTCTCGGCCTGGGCCTCGGCCTTGGACTCGAAGTTCATCTGGGTCAGCTTGCTGACCCCGTCCACCAGCTCGGCCACGGTGTCGCCGAATTGGGCGGTGAGCGCCTCCTTGGCGATGCCGGTGTCTTCGATCACGTCGTGCAGCATGGCGGCCATCAGGCTCTGATGGTCCATGTGCATGTCGGCGAGGATGTTGGCGACGGCCAGGGGATGCGTGACGTAAGCCTCGCCACTGCGGCGACGCTGTCCGTCGTGGGCCTGTTCGGCGTAGTAGTACGCCCGGCGGACCAGGTTGACCTGGTCCGGGCCGAGATAGGTCGAAAGCCGTTCGGCGAAGGTTTCTATGCCAGGCAAGGCAGCTCTCCTTTCCGGCTATGGCCTCCCTGCGCCGTGCGACGTCGACCGGGCATGGGAATCAGAGCGCCTCGTTGGACTCGTCCTCGAAGGCGGCGAACAGCGGCTCTTCTTCCACAATGTCTTCCTGGGCGACGACTTCGTAGTCAACCAGGCCGGCGGCGATCTCACGCAGGGCGACGACGGTGGGCTTGTCGTTTTCCCAGGCTACCTTCGGCTCCTTGCCGCCGGTGGCCAGCTGACGGGAACGCTTGGTCGCGAGCATGACCAGCTCGAAGCGGTTATCGACGTTTTCCAGGCAGTCTTCAACGGTAACGCGGGCCATGGTGTTCCTCGTAGCACAGAGTGGGATGGCGATGGCTTTGCCCGGAGCGGGCGGAGCGGACTGGATAGTCTAAAAAATCACCAGCATTAAGGGAAGCGCTGAATGTGCAGCGCTTCCCGGTGGTCATGTCGATCAGGCCAGCAAGCTGGCCAGGAGTCCGCCGTGGGTGATCTGCTGGCTGGCCTGGACGAGGCGCTGGCTGCGGAAGATCGCGCGCAGATCCTCCAGGGCGACGGCGAAGTCGTCGTTGATCACCAGGTAGTCGTATTCGACGTAGTGGCTCATTTCGCTGACGGCTTCACGCATGCGGCGCTCGATGATCTCGGCACTGTCCTGGCCGCGGTTGTCCAGGCGCTGGCGCAGGGCTTCCTGGCTCGGCGGCAGGATGAAGATGGACTTGGCCTGGGGCATCAGGTGGCGAACCTGCTGGGCGCCTTGCCAGTCGATCTCGAGGATCAGGTCATGCCCTTCGGCCAGGGTCTGCAGCAGCCAGCGCTGGGAGGTTCCGTAGAGGTTGCCGAAGACTTCGGCGTGTTCGATGAAGTCGCCGTGCTCAAGCATGTGCACGAAAGCTTCGCGGCTGACGAAGTGGTAGTTCACGCCATCGACCTCGCCGGGGCGCATGCCGCGGGTGGTGTGGGAGACCGAGACGCGGATGCGCGGGTCGGTATCCACCAGGGCCTTGACCAGGCTGGTCTTGCCGGCGCCGGAGGGGGCCGAGACGATGTAAAGGGTGCCGGGGGTGACGGTCATGGATGGGTCTCTTACTCGATGTTCTGCACTTGTTCGCGCATCTGTTCGATCAACACCTTGAGGTTGACCGCTGCCTGGGTGGAGCGTGGGTCGAAGGCCTTGGAGCCGAGGGTGTTGGCTTCACGGTTGAGTTCCTGCATGAGGAAGTCGAGGCGGCGGCCGGCGGCGCCACCAGCCTTGAGCACGCGGCGTACTTCGGTGATGTGGGTGCCGAGGCGGTCCAGCTCCTCGGCCACATCGCTCTTCTGTGCCAGCAGCACCAGTTCCTGCTCCAGGCGCTGAGGGTCGAGTTCGGCCTTCATCTCGGCGAAGCGGTCGAGGATTTTCTGCCGCTGCTGGGCGAGCATCTGCGGCACTAGCTCACGCAGGGCGATGACTTCCTGCTGCATGGCGTCGAGGCGCTCGTTGAGCAGGCGGGCCAGGTCGGCGCCTTCGCGGGCACGGCCGGTCTTGAGCTCTTCCAGGGCCTTGCCGAAGGCGTCCAGGGCGGCGGCGTTCAGGGCCTGGGGATCGGCGGCGTCGGCCACCAGCACGCCGGGCCAGGCGAGAATCTCCAGCGGGTTGAGCGGTGCCGGCTGGCTGACCAGGGCGGCCACGGCTTCGGCTGCAGCCACCACCTGGGCGGCGCGCTCGCTGTCGACCTGCAGAGGCTTGCCGGCCTCGGCTTCGGCGAAGCGCAGGGTGCACTCGACTTTGCCCCGGGACAGGCCCTGGCGCAGGGCTTCGCGAACGGCACCCTCCAGGTCGCGGAAGGCTTCGGGCAGGCGGAGGTGGGGTTCGAGGTAGCGGTGGTTGACCGAGCGCAGTTCCCAGCTCAGGGTGCCGTGGGTGCCGGCCTGCTCGACGCGGGCGAAGGCGGTCATGCTGTGCACCATGGGAAGTCCTCTCGGTGTGGGTAAGGGCGGCGATTGTAGCTGACTCCGTGCCCCCTCCCAACGCGATGATGTCCCGGTGGCGGAGGCCCCTCTATAATGGCCGGGATTTTCCCTCCGACAGGTATTCCCAGATGAAACGTCCCAGTGGCCGCGCAGCTGATCAGCTGCGTTCGATCCGCATCACCCGCAACTACACCAAGCACGCCGAAGGCTCGGTACTGGTCGAATTCGGGGATACCAAGGTGATCTGCACCGCCAGCGTCGAGGCCGGCGTGCCGCGCTTCCTCAAGGGCCAGGGCCAGGGTTGGCTGACTGCCGAGTACGGCATGCTGCCCCGCTCCACCGGTGAGCGTAACCAGCGTGAGGCGAGCCGTGGCAAGCAGGGTGGCCGCACCCTGGAGATTCAGCGCCTGATCGGCCGTTCCCTGCGTGCAGCATTGGACATGAGCAAGCTGGGCGAGAACACCATCTACCTGGATTGCGATGTGATCCAGGCTGACGGCGGCACCCGCACGGCCTCCATCACCGGTGCCATGGTGGCCCTGGTGGATGCGCTGAAGGTTCTGAAGAAGCGCGGTGCCCTGAAGGGCGAGCCGCTCAAGCAGATGATCGCTGCCGTCTCCGTCGGCGTTTACCAGGGCGAGCCGGTGCTGGACCTCGATTACCTGGAAGATTCGGTGGCCGAGACCGATCTGAACGTGGTCATGACCGACGGCGGTGGCTTCATCGAAATCCAGGGCACCGCCGAGGGCGAGCCCTTCCAGCCCGAGCAGCTCAATGCCATGCTGGCCCTCGCCCGCCAGGGCATGGACGAACTGTTCCGAATCCAGAAGGCCGCGCTGGCCGACTGACCCGGCCCATCACGACGAGGACGCACCCATGAATGAACCCACCCCCGTGCAGCAACCGAACCAGGACGCCAGACAGTGGGCGATGTTCTGCCATTTCGCTGCGTTCCTCGGTGCGGTCTTTCCCTTCGGCAACCTGCTGGGGCCGCTGATCCTCTGGCAGATGAAGAAGGACGTGGACCCCTTCATCGATGCCCAGGGCAAGGAGGCGCTGAACTTCCAGATCACCGTGAGCCTGGCGGGGCTGCTGTGCATCCTGCTGATGTTCGTGGTGATCGGCATCTTCCTGCTGCCCCTGCTGGGCATTGCCGCGCTGGTGCTGACCATCATCGGTGGCATCAAGGCCAACGAGGGCAAGGACTACCGCTACCCCTTCGCCTGGCGGCCACTGAAGTAGCGCACGCACGAACGAAAAAGCCGGCGAATGCCGGCTTTTCTGTGCGCTGCACTCAGATGCTCAGCAGCCAGTCGTAGTCGACGATCAGCGGAGCGTGCTGGGAGAAGCGCGGCTGGCGAGGCAGGCGGGCACTGCGCACGGTGCGACGCATGCCGGGCGTGAGGATGTGGTAGTCGAAGCGCCAGCCGAGGTTGAGCATCTCGGCCTGCTCGCTGTCCGGCCACCAGCTGTACTGGTCGCCTTCGCGGCTGACTTCGCGCAGGGCATCCACATAGCCCATGTTGCCGAACACTTCGTCCATCCATGCGCGCTCGGGCGCCAGGAAGCCGGGGAGCTGCTGGCAGTCGCGCCAGTTCTTCACGTCCAGCTTCTGGTGGGCAAGGTAGAGCGAAGAGCAATAGATGTACTCGCGACGCTTGCGGCGCTGCTTGTTCAGGTAGTGCGCCAGGTCTTCCATGAACTTGAACTTGTGGTTCAGGTTCTCATCGCCACCCTGGCCCGAAGGCAACAGCAGGGAGGCGATGCTCACTTTGTCGAAATCCGCCTGCAGGTAGCGCCCATAACGATCGCAGGACTCGAAGCCGAGTCCCCAGATCACTGCCTTGGGTTGCAAGCGCGAATAAAGCGCCACGCCACCTTGGCTTGGCACTTCAGCATCGCTGGCATAGAGGAAATAGCCATCCAGTTGGAAGGCCGGGTCGTCCAGGTCATAGGCAGAGGCACGGGTGTCTTGCAGGCAGATCACGTCGGCATTCTGTGCTTGCAGCCAGCTGAGGAGTCCTCGCTCGGCTGCAGCATGAATACCATTCACGTTCACACTGATGATCCGCATAAATGGCCCCCAAAAACTCGTGCGTGTATGATACCCGAGCTCTTTCTATTTAGCTAAATCCGTGCCGTCCGGGGCTTTTCCACCATGCAGGCGTACCAGCGCGACTTCATTCGCTTTGCCATCGAACGCGGTGTATTGCGTTTTGGCGAATTCACCCTCAAGTCCGGGCGCACCAGCCCCTATTTCTTCAATGCCGGCCTGTTCAACAGCGGCCTCGCGCTGTCTCGCCTGGGGCGGTATTACGCGTCGGCAATCGTCGACAGCGGGCTCTCCTTCGACGTCCTGTTCGGCCCCGCCTACAAGGGCATCCCGCTGGCGGCTTCCACCGCCGTGGCGCTGGCTGAACACCATGACCGCGACCTGCCCTGGTGCTTCAACCGCAAGGAAGCCAAGGACCATGGCGAGGGTGGCACCCTGGTCGGTGCACCGCTGGCCGGCCGCGTGCTGATCATCGATGACGTGATCACCGCCGGTACTGCGATCCGCGAGGTGATGCAGATCATCCAGGGCCAGCAGGCCCAGGCTGCGGGCGTGCTGATCGCCCTCAACCGCCAGGAGCGAGGCAAGGGTGAGCTGTCGGCGATCCAGGAAGTGGAGCGCGACTTCGGCATGCCGGTGGTGAGCATCGTGTCTCTGGAGCAGGTGCTGGAATATCTGGCCGGGGATGCTGAACTGAAGTCGTACCTGCCTGCGGTGGAGCGTTACCGCGCAGACTACGGAATCTGACTCTCCAGCGACCACAGGGTGTGCCGATGCTGAAGCCGGGTGCTATCCGACTTGCTTTGATCCTGGGTGCGATGGCACCGCTGGCCGCCCAGGCCGAGCTGTACCGCTACACCAATGAAAAGGGTGTCACCGTACTGGATCGCCTCGGCGTTCCGCCGCAGTTCATCGACAAGGGCTACGAGGTCCTCAACGACCAGGGCCGTGTGGTGAAGACCGTGCCGCCGGCGCCCACCCTCGAGGAGCGCCAGCGCATGCAGGCCGACAAGGCCCGTGCCGGCTCCGATGCCCAACTGCTGCGGCTCTACACCAGCGTCGAGGACGTCGACCGCGCGCTCCAGCGCAAGCTCTCCGAGCTGGACGGGTTGATCACCGTGGCCAAGGGCAACCAGCAGTCCCTGCGTACCCAGCAGGCCAACCTGCAGGCCCAGGCGGCCGACAACGAACGCGCCGGGCGCCAGGTGCCCGAGGCGCTGGTGACCCAGATCGACAACGTGCGCAGCGAATACAAACGCCTCGACGACGACATCGCCCGCTACCAGGAAGAGCGCAAGAAGGCCCAGGTGACCTTCGCCGCCGACCGCGCCCGCCTCGCTGAACTGTTGAACCGCTGAGTCACTCCTCGGCGGCGCAGCGCTCGAAGTCCCTCACTTTTTCCCTCAGCCAGTCTGGCAAGGACCGGCTTGCCCGCGTCGTTGCATCGGCATGCACGTAGACGATCTCCCCACTGGTCAACGCCTCCTCGCCCCGCCAGATGCCCAGCGCAAACGTCAGGCTCGAACCGCCCAGCCGGCGTGTCCGGATGCCCAGGGTGAGATCGTCGTCGAAGCGGGCCGGCGACAGGTACTCCAGCAGGGTACGCACGGCGAAGAAGTCCCCGCCGTCGGCGATCAGGTCCTGTGGATAACGCACACCCAGCGCGCGGAAGTACTCGGTGATGGCGACGTCGGCGTAGGTCAGGTAGTGGCCGTTGAAGACGATCCCCTGGGGATCGACTTCGGCCCAGCGCACGCACAGCGGGTGGAAGAAGGTGAAGGCGTTCCGGTCGGGTGGTGGGGGCATGGCACGGCTCCTGATGAGGGTGTGCCGAGCATTCCTGCCAGGCCGGAGGGATGCAAGCCGGATCGGGGAAATGAATAAGCCGGATCGCTCCGGCTTATTCGGGTGGGGCTCAGGCGCGGCGGCGGTTGCTGATCAGGGTGCCGACGCCACTGTCGGTGAAGATCTCCAGCAGCACGGCGTTGGGCACACGCCCATCGATGATGTGTGCGCTGGTGACGCCACCCTGCACCGCGTCGAGGGCGCAGCGGATCTTCGGCAGCATGCCGCCGTAGATGGTGCCGTCGGCGATCAGCTCATTGACCTGCTCGGTGGTCAGGCCGGTGAGCACCTTGCCTTCCTTGTCCATCAGGCCGGCGATGTTGGTCAGCAGCATCAGCTTCTCGGCCTTGAGGGCCTCGGCCACCTTGCCCGCCACCAGGTCGGCGTTGATGTTGTAGGACTCGCCGTCCTGGCCGACGCCGATGGGGGCGATGACCGGGATGAAGTTGCCCTTCACCAGCATGTTCAGCAGCTCGGTGTTCACGCTGGTCACTTCGCCCACATGGCCGATGTCGATGATCTCCGGCTGGGTCATCTCCGGGGTCTTGCGGGAGACGGTGAGTTTCTTCGCGCGGATCAGCTCCGCGTCCTTGCCGGTCAAGCCGATGGCGCTGCCGCCATGGCGGTTGATCAGGTTGACGATGTCCTTGTTCACCTGGCCGCCAAGGACCATCTCCACCACGTCCATGGTCTGCGCGTCGGTGACGCGCATCCCGTCGATGAAGTGGCTCTCGATGGACAGGCGCTTGAGCAGGTCGCCGATCTGCGGGCCGCCGCCGTGCACGACCACCGGGTTGATGCCCACGGCCTTCATCAGGACCATGTCGCGGGCGAACCCGGCTTTCAGCTCGTCGCTTTCCATGGCGTTGCCGCCGTACTTCACGACCAGGGTCTTGCCGACGAAGCGGCGGATGTAGGGCAGTGCTTCGGACAGGACCTGGGCGACTTGGGATGCGGCGTCACGGCTGAGGGTCATGCGGGGCTCCGTGGATCAGAACGGCAGGTTGATATCGGGGGCGACGGCGTAGAGCTGGGCGCGGAACACTTCCTTGATGCGCTCCAGTTCCGCCTCGGAGTCGGCCTCGAAGCGCAGCACCAGCACCGGCGTGGTGTTGGAGGCGCGGACCAGACCCCAGCCCTTGGGATAGTCGACGCGCACGCCGTCCAGGGTGGTCAGGTTGGCATCGCCCCAGGTGCCGTCGCGCTGCAGGCGCTCGATCAGGCGGAACTTGCTCTCGTCGGTGACGGTGATGTTGATCTCCGGGGTGGAGATGTCCTTGGGGAAGGCGGTGAACACGTGCTCGGCATGGCGCTTGTCCTGGCTGAGTATCTCCAGCAGGCGGGCGGCGCTGTAGATGCCGTCGTCGAAGCCGTACCAGCGCTCCTTGAAGAAGATGTGGCCGCTCATCTCGCCGGCCAGCAGCGCGCCGGTTTCCTTCATCTTCTTCTTGATCAGCGAGTGGCCGGTCTTCCACATCACCGGACGGCCGCCGTAGCCGCTGATGAGGGAGGTCAGGCGGCGGGTGCACTTGACGTCGAAGATGATGTCGGCGCCCGGGTTGCGGGACACCACGTCCTTGGCGAACAGCATCAGCAGGCGGTCGGGGTAGATGATGGTGCCTTCGTTGGTCACCACGCCCACGCGGTCGCCGTCGCCGTCGAAGGCCAGGCCGAGGTCGGCGTTCTCTTCCTTCACCTTGGCGATCAGGTCTTCCAGGTTCTCCGGCTTGCCCGGGTCCGGGTGGTGGTTCGGGAAGGTGCCGTCGACGTCGCAGTACAGCGGGATCACGCTGCAGCCCAGGGCTTCGATCAACTTGGGTGCGATGACGCCGGCCACGCCGTTGCCGCAGTCCACCACCACGCGCATGGGCTTGGCCATGGCGATGTCGTCGCGGATCTGCTGGAAGTAGCGGTCGAGGATCTCGACCTGCTGGACGCTGCCGACGCCACTGGCCAGGTCGTTGTCCTTGATGCGGGTATGCAGGGCGGTGATCTGCTCGTTGGCCAGGGTCTCGCCGGCGACCACGATCTTGAAGCCGTTGTAGTCCGGCGGGTTGTGGCTGCCGGTGAGCATCACGCCGGACTTGCCGTCCAGCACATTGGCGGCGAAGTACAGCACCGGGGTCGGCACCATGCCGATGTCGGTGACATGGCAGCCGCAGTCCATCAGGCCCTGGATCAGCGCTTGCACCAGCTCGGGACCGGAGAGGCGACCGTCGCGGCCGACCGAGACGTTCGGCTCACCACGGGCGAGGCTTTCGGAGCCGATGGCACGGCCTACCCAGTAGGCGGTTTCGGCGGTCAGGGTATCGCCGACCACGCCACGGATGTCGTAGGCGCGGAAAATACTGGCGGGCAGATTGGGGGCGGCTTGCGGGGTGCTCATGGCAGGGGTTTGCTCCAATCCCAGGAGGTCCTGGTCTTCGTCGAGAATGTCGATATCGAGGATGTCGGTATCTTGGAAAAGCGGGTTGGCCAGCTCCAGGGGTTCGATCACCTTGGCCGGTGCTGCAGCCGGGGCTGTCGCAGGGCTGGCCTTGCGCTCGTCGCCGACGCTGGGCGCCACCGGTTCCGGTTTGCGCCGCAGCTGCCGGGCCAGCGACTGGGCCAGCGCATCCAGCGCCGGCAGCCGCAGGCTGTTGGGTTTGACGCTTTTGCCGCTGGAGAGTTCTTGCACCAGTTGGCCGAGCTGGGTGACGTCTTCCCTCAGCTTGCGCTGCAGGCCGCCATGCACCAGGTACAGGCCGGCCAGGGCGCCAGCCAGGGACAGCAGGGCGGCGAGACCGAGCAAGGGCACCGGCATGCCCGAGCTGCCCAGTTGGCTGCTGGGCGTGAAGGTCAGTTTCCAGTTGGGGTTGCCACTGGCCACGGCGATGGGTGTGCCCTCGGCAGCACTGCCGCGCTGTGCCAGGGTCTGGGCGGGGGCGTTGCCGAACTGCTGAGTGAACTGAAGCTGGCCTGTGCCATCCGGCAGCGGGGCCAGGGCGCTCAGCAGGCGATCCAGGTCCACCACCAGCAACAGCGTGCCCTGGATCGGGGCATTGTCGGCCAGGCGGATCGGCGCGGCGCTGTAGACCAGCCAGCGCTGGCCGACCTTGTAGGCCTCGGGTGCAGGTTTCTGCCCACTTTCGGCGCGGCGCAGCATGTCCAGGGCGGCGAAGTTCATCGGTGCTGCGCGCTGGCTGTTCTGCTGGGCCTGGCCGGGCAGATTGAGGTGGGCATCGACCACGGCATTCCAGTAGCCCAGGCCGCGCTCGGCGACCTGCACGCGGGACGGGTCGCCGCTGTTGAGGGCATCCGCCAGCGCCGGATTGCGAGCGGCGGCGGTGGTGTCGGCCACCAGTTGGCCGAGGGCTTGGCGCAACGAAGCCCCCTGGCTGTCCGCCCAGGCCTGGGCCAGTTGGGCGCGCTGGGCTTTTTCGCCGCTGTCCACCAGGGTGAGCCAGAGCAGCGCACTGCCGGCGGCGACGCCGACGGCGGAGGCGATCAGCCCGGGCATCAGGTCGGTGAGCAGGCCGCTGCCGACCTTGGCGCCCTTGGCGGGCTCCCTGGCTTCGGTGGGACTGGCCAGCATGCCGGTGTCGGTGTCCTTGGCATTGCGCTTGAAGAGTTTCACTGAAGGTCTCCCCCGCGATTCATCCTGAGGTCAATGCGGAATCAGTGGCTGCCTGAGTGGCCGAAGCCGCCGGCGCCGCGCTCGCTCTGGCCGAACTCGTCGACGAGTTCGAAATGCGCTTGCACAACCGGCACCAAGACTAGCTGGGCCAGGCGCTCGCCGACGGCCAGGATGAAGGCGCTCTGGCCACGGTTCCAGCAGGACACCATCAGCTCGCCCTGGTAGTCGGAGTCGATCAGGCCCACCAGGTTGCCGAGGACGATGCCGTGCTTATGGCCCAGCCCGGAGCGCGGCAGGATCAAGGCGGCCAGGCCCGGGTCGGCGATGTGAATGGACAGGCCGGTGGGAATCAGCACGGTCTGGCCGGGCTCCAGCGTCAGGTCTTCCTTGAGCATGGCGCGCAGGTCGAGGCCGGCGGAACCGGGGGTGGCGTACTGGGGCAGCGGGAATTCGCTGCCGAGGCGGGGGTCGAGGATCTTGGCTTGCAGTGCGTGCATGGAGTCTCAGGCCTGGTTTAAGCGGTCGGCGATGAAGGCAACCAGTTGGCGGGCGATCTTGCCCTTGTTGGTCTGGGAGAAGCTGGTCTGGTGCAGCCCGCGATCGATGATGGTGATCGCGTTCTCTTCACTGTTGAAGCCGATGCTGGGGTTGGCCACGTCATTGGCGACGATCAGGTCGAGGTTCTTGTCGCGCAGCTTGCGCGAGGCGTACTCCAGCAGGTTCTCGGTCTCGGCGGCGAAGCCGACGCTGAAGGGGCGATCGGGCCGGCCGGCCAGGGTCGCGAGGATATCGGGGTTGCGCACCAGCTGCAGCAGCAGGCCTTCGCCGCTGGTGGGGTCCTTCTTCATTTTGTGCGGTGCGACCACTTCGGGACGGTAATCCGCCACCGCGGCGGCAGCGATCAGCAGGTCGCAGGGCATGGCCGCTTCGCAGGCCGCGAGCATGTCACGGGCGCTGACCACGTCGACCCGGTTGACCCGGTCGGGGGTCGGCAGGTGGACGGGGCCGGTGATCAGGGTGACCTTGGCGCCTGCCTCCACCGCCGCTTCGGCCAGGGCGAAGCCCATCTTCCCGGAGCTGTGGTTGGTGATGTAGCGGACCGGGTCGATGTTCTCCTGGGTCGGGCCGGCAGTGATCAGCACGTGGCGGCCGGTCAGCGCCTGGTGTTCGAACAGGTTGGCGGCCTGCTGGGCCAGGTCGTCGGCCTCCAGCATGCGGCCCGGGCCGACATCGCCGCAGGCCTGGCTGCCGGCGGCCGGGCCGAACAGGTGCAGGCCCCGCTGGGTCAGGCACTGGGCATTGGCCTGGGTGGCCGGGTCGCGCCACATGGCCTGGTTCATCGCCGGGGCCAGGGCGACCTTGGCGTCGGTGGCCAGTACCAGGGTGGTCAGCAGGTCGTTGGCCAGGCCCTGGGCCAGGCGTGCCATCAAGTCGGCAGTAGCCGGGGCGATCAGCACCAGGTCGGCCCAGCGGGCGAGTTCGATGTGGCCCATGGCGGCTTCGGCGGCAGGGTCCAGCAGGTCGAGGTGAACGGGGTGGCCGGACAGGGCCTGGAGGGTCAGCGGGGTGATGAACTCGCGGCCGCCCTGGGTCATCACCACCCGGACTTCCGCGCCCTGGTCGCGCAGGCGGCGGATCAGCTCCGCACTCTTGTAGGCGGCAATGCCGCCCCCCACGCCCAGGACGATGCGTTTCCGATAGAGCCGCTGCATAGGCCTGCCTTAGTAATGAGGTGGAGTGGTGCGCTGCGGTGTCGGCGCCTCCCCAGGGCCGGATCACCGCGCAAAAAAGGTTGGCTAAGATAGCACAGCGTCCGCATGGGAACAGCGGCGCAGCTGACCAGGGAGGTGTCATGAGCATCCGTCATTGGCCCGCAGCGGAACGCCCGCGGGAGAAGCTACTCGAACAAGGCGCGGCGGCCCTTACCGACGCCGAACTCCTCGCCATTTTCCTGCGCACCGGGCTGCCGGGGCAGAGCGCCGTGGACCTCGCGCGCCAGCTCCTTGTCCAGTTCGGCGGGCTGCGCCCGCTGCTGGAGGCGGACCTGGCCACGTTCTGCCAGCGGCCGGGTCTCGGGCCGGCCAAGTTCGCGCAGTTGCAGGCGGTGCTGGAAATGGCCCGTCGGCACCTGGCCGAAGGGCTGCGGCGGGACTCGGCACTGGAGAACCCCCGGGCGGTGCGGGACTACCTCAAGGCCCAGTTGCGGCACGAGCCCCACGAAGTGTTCGGCTGCCTGTTCCTCGATACCCGCCACCGGGTGCTGGCCTTCGAGGTGCTGTTCCGCGGCACCATCGACGGTGCCAGTGTCTATCCGCGCCAGGTGGTCAAGCGTGCCCTGGCGCATAACGCCGCCGCGCTCATCCTTACCCACAACCATCCTTCCGGCATCGCCGAGCCCAGTCAGGCCGACCGCGACCTGACGCACCGTCTGAAGGACGCGCTGGCGCTGGTGGATGTGCGGGTGCTGGACCACTTCGTGGTGGGCGATGGCGAGCCGCTGTCCCTGGCCGAGTACGGCTGGCTCTAAGCCGCGTTCGCGAGCTGGCGGCGAGCCGGGCAGCGGACGCGCGTCTCGGTGTGCTGGCGAACGCCCTCCGGGCGTGGTGAGCAGTGGAAGGTCATCACCAGCCTGGCGACGCCCGGTTCCTCATGCCTCATGAAGGCCTGTGCGTCAGGGACCGGCTCCAGACCGAAGTCCGTACGCCAGAAGCGCCCGATCAGGCCGTAGGCCATTGCCTAGTTGCCGTCGCGTTCCAGCAGGGTGAGTTCGTGCAGGTCGAAAGGCGGGCGGGATTCCAGTGTGTTGCGCCAGCCCAGCCGGTGGGCCAGGCGCGCGGGGGCTTCGCGCAGGCGGAGCAGTGCCTTGACCAGGGGGTCGTCTTGGGTGGAGAGCTGGCTGGCAGCGTCCAGTGCCTGCACAGCGGAGGTGTCCAGGTCGAGTTGATGACGCTCGACGAACTGGAGGCTCGGCAGGTCGCGCTCGGCCAGCGCGTTCAAGGCGCCAACTCCGCCCTGGAGAAGTCCTGCCGGCCGAAGGGGTTGGCCTCATAGCCGCGCACGTTGGCACGCACCAGGGCGAATGCCGTGGGGTGGGCCAGGGGCAGCCACAGGGCCTGCTCATTAATGATCGCCTGGGCTCGGGCGTAGAAATCGCTGCGCGCCGTGGTGTCCGGCGTGGCCTTGGCCTGGCTGATCAACTGGTCGAGGTCCGGGTTGCAGTAGCGGGCGAAGTTCAGGCCCGACTGCACCGAGGCGCAGGCGAATTGAGGCGTGAGGAAGTTGTCCGGGTCGCCGTTGTCGCCCGCCCAGCCCATGAACAGCAGGTCGTGCTCGCCGGCCTTGGCGCGCCGGATCAGTTCGCCCCACTCGATGACGCGGATGTCAGCGCGGATGCCCACCTTGGCCAGGTCGGCCTGCAGCATCTGTGCACCCAGGTTCGGGTTGGGGTTGAGCACGCTGCCGGAGGGGCGTGTCCACAGGGTGGTGCTGAAACCGTCTGGCAACCCAGCTTCGGCCAGCAGCGCTTTGGCCTTGCCTGGGTCGTAGACGTAGCCGGGCAGGTCCTTGGCGTAGCCCCAGGTGGTGGGCGGGAACGGGCCGTCAGCCGGTGTGGCGGTGCCTTCGAACACGGCCTTTATATAGCTGGCCTTGTCGAAGGCGAGGTTGATCGCCTGGCGCACCTTGGCCTGGTCCAGTGGCGGATGCTGGCTGTTCAGCGCGACGAAGGCGGTCATGAAGGCCGGGGTTTCCACGACCCGCAGGTTGCTGTCCTGGCGCGCCTGCCCCACATCCAGGGGCTTGGGTGACAGGGCGATCTGGCATTCGCCCCGGCGCAGCTTCTGCAGGCGCACATTGGCATCCGGAGTGATGGCGAACACCAGGTTGTCCACAGCCGGCTTGCCGGCGAAATAGTCCGGGTTGGCGCTGTAGCGGATCGCCGCGTCCTTCCGGAACCGCTTGAACACGAAGGGGCCGGTACCGATGGGCTGGGCGTTGAGCTTTTCCGGCGTGCCGGCTTTCATCAACTGGTCGGCGTACTCGGCGGAATAGATAGAAGCGAAGCCCATGCTGAGCATCGCCAGGAAGGTGGCATCGGGGCGGGTCAGATTGAAGCGGACGGTGCGCGCGTCGACCTTCTCCACCGAGCGCACCAGGCCCGGCAGCTGCATGGACTGGGCGTGGGGGAAGCCGCTTTGCGCCACCTTGTGCCAGGGGTTGGCCGGGTCGAGCATGCGCTGGAAGCTGAACAGCACGTCGTCGGCATCCAGCTCGCGGCTCGGGGCGAAGTAGTCGGTGCGATGGAAGCGCACGCCCTTGCGCAGCTGGAAACTGTAGCTGAGGCCGTCCTCGGATACTTGCCAGTGCTCGGCCAGGCCTGGCACCAGACGGGCAGCCCGGGCGTCGAACTCCACCAGGCGGTTCATCAGCACGTCGGCCGAGGCGTTGGTGGTGGTCAGGGCGTTGTACTGCACCACGTCGAACCCGTCCGGGCTGGCTTCAGTGCACACACTCAGGTTGGCGGCCTGGGCCAGCAGCGGGGCGAACAGCAGGGGGAGCAGGGCAAGGCGCATGACGGATTCCTCGGGATGCGGTGGCCAGGAGGCGAACGCTAGCCCAGCCAGGTCGGTGGGGCAATCGCAGTTGCCGACGAATGGTCGGCAGGGCGAGGCGCCCCGCCTCGCGGCGGAACGCACGCCGTGGCCGGGCGGCAGGGTGTGGGTAAGTTGATGGAGCCCTTGCTGCACTAGGGGTGTTCTGGTATAAAGCAGCGCTCTTTTCTGGGGCCCGGTCTTTCGCAATCACTGTGCGGCCGGTAAGACCCTGACGAGACGGGCGCTAAACACGCCCACAATTGAGAGTTCAAGCGGCCAACCCATGCCGGGTTGGGCATGAGGTTTAGAGGGCTGAGGCATGTCTAGAGTCTGTCAAGTAACCGGTAAGGGTCCGGCTACCGGGAACAACATTTCCCACGCAAACAACAAAACCCGTCGTCGTTTCCTGCCGAACCTGCAGCACCATCGCTTCTGGGTCGAGTCCGAGAAGCGCTTCGTGCGTCTGCGCGTTTCCGCCAAGGGCATGCGCATCATCGACAAGCGTGGCATTGACGTCGTTCTGTCCGAGCTGCGCGCTCGCGGCGAAAAGGTTTAAGGAGCAAATCATGCGTGAACTGATCCGTTTGGTGTCCAGCGCCGGTACCGGCCACTTCTACACCACCGACAAGAACAAGCGCACCACTCCCGACAAGATCGAGATCAAGAAGTACGATCCTGTCGTGCGTAAGCACGTGATCTACAAGGAAGCCAAGATCAAGTAATTGATCCGGCCCTTGCGAAAAGCCCGCCTCATGGCGGGCTTTTTCATGCCTGCGATTTGGCGTGGCAGGCGCGGGACATAAAAAAGCCCGCTTTCGCGGGCCAGAGGTGACAAGCATCGGGTGTCGGCAGGCTTACTTGGCCTGCTCGAAGATGACGTAGACCTTGCGGCAGGCTTCCAGCACTTCCCAGGTGCCGGAGAAGCCGGCCGGGATCACGAAGCGGTCGCCCGCGCGCACGGTCTTGGCGTTGCCGGCGGCATCGCGGATGACGGAGACGCCCTGGAGAATCTCGCAGTACTCATGCTCGGTGTAGTTCACCGTCCACTGGCCGACCGCGCCCTCCCAGATGCCGACGTTGAACTGCCCGCAGGGGCTGCCGTAGTGGTTGCGCACACTCTGCTCGGGGTCGCCCTTGAGGATCTTCTCGGGTGCGGGGCGGTAGTGCTCGGCGGTGGCGGGGCTGGTGGCGAAGTCGACGATGGATTCGATATTCATGGCGATTCCGTAGCGGCGTTGTGGAGGTCGCGCGGGGCGGCCTGTTTCTTATTCTGCCCGGCGGATGTTCGGAATCCCGCCATGCACGGTGGCGGAAAATGAAGAACGCGGGCGTACCGGTCCTGAGTCTATGTTTAATAAAATGAACAATACAAGGCCCATGTTCCCGGCAGTGTCAAAAATATTGAAAATCCAGGGGCCTCTGGTTTAGGGTGTCGCACAGCTTTGGCCGCGTTTAGGCCTTGCAGAATTCTTGACAGTGTCGGTCCCTCCCCTGCCGGCACTTCCACTAATAAAAGTAAGAGGAACGCCCCATGACCACCCTCACTCGTGCCGACTGGGAACAGCGCGCCAAGTCCCTGCAGATCGAGACCCGCGCCTTCGTCCATGGCGAATACACCCCGGCTGCATCCGGTGCCACCTTCGAGTGCATCAGCCCCGTGGATGGTCGTGTGCTGGGCCTGGTCGCCAGCTGTGACCTGGCCGACGCCGAGGTGGCGGTCAAGGATGCCCGCGCCACCTTCGAATCCGGTGTCTGGTCACGCCTCGCACCGGTGAAGCGCAAGGAAGTGATGATCCGCTTCGCTGACCTGCTGGACGCCCATGCCGAAGAGCTGGCCCTGCTGGAAACCCTGGACATGGGCAAGCCGATCGGCGACTCGCTGAACATCGACGTGCCGTCAGCGTCCCGCGCCATCCGCTGGAGCGGCGAGGCCATCGACAAGATCTACGACGAAGTCGCCGCCACACCGCACAACGAGCTGGGCCTGGTGACCCGCGAGCCGGTGGGCGTGGTCGCCGCCATCGTGCCGTGGAACTTCCCCCTGCTGATGACTTGCTGGAAGCTCGGCCCGGCGCTGGCCACCGGCAACTCCATCATCCTCAAGCCGTCCGAGAAGTCGCCGCTGACCGGCATCCGCATCGCCCAACTGGCCATCGAAGCCGGCATTCCCGCGGGCGTGTTCAACGTGCTGCCGGGCTTCGGCCACACCGTCGGCAAGGCCCTGGCCCTGCACATGGACGTCGACACCCTGGTGTTCACCGGCTCCACCAAGATCGCCAAGCAACTGATGATCTATGCCGGCGAATCCAACATGAAGCGCGTCTGGCTGGAAGCGGGTGGCAAGAGCCCGAACATCGTCTTCGCCGATGCCCCGGACCTCAAGGCCGCCGCCGAGTCCGCCGCCGCCGCCATCGCCTTCAACCAGGGCGAGGTCTGCACCGCCGGCTCGCGCCTGCTGGTGGAGAACTCCATCAAGGAGAAGTTCGTGCCCATGGTGGTCGAGGCCATCAAGGGCTGGAAACCGGGCCACCCGCTGGACCCGGCTACCAACGTCGGTGCCTTGGTTGACACCACCCAGATGAACAACGTGCTGTCCTACATCCAGGCCGGCCATGACGACGGCGCCAAGCTGGTGGCCGGCGGCAAGCGCGTGATGGAGGAGACCGGTGGCACCTACGTCGAGCCGACCATCTTCGACGGCGTGACCAACGCCATGCGCATCGCCAAGGAAGAGATCTTCGGGCCGGTGCTGTCGGTGATCGGCTTCGACAACGAGGCCGAGGCCGTCGCCATCGCCAACGACACCATCTACGGCCTGGCGGCTGCGGTGTGGACCAGCAACCTGTCCCGCGCCCACCTGGTGGGCAAGGCCCTGCGGGCCGGCAGCGTGTGGATCAACCAGTACGACGGCGGCGACATGACTGCGCCGTTCGGTGGCTTCAAGCAGTCCGGCAACGGTCGCGACAAGTCCCTGCATGCGTTCGACAAGTACACCGAGCTGAAGGCCACCTGGATCAAGCTCTGAACAGCGGCGGTCTGACCGCCTGACACGGCGCGGCCTGGTCCGGTCGCGCCAAGGTCCGCCCTCCCCTCTTGGAGGGCCGGCTCTGCGAGAGCCACACCTGCGGCCGGGTTTCCCTTCGGGAGCCCGGCCGTTTTTGCTTTTCCGCCAGCCATTAGCCGTAAACGGGAGGAATACCGTCATGCGTTGGGGCACCTATTTCGCCGTGTGTGGCGCCGTCATCAGCATCGGCCTGGCGCTGGGCGTGACCATGCCGCTGGTGTCGCTGCGTCTGGAGAGCTGGCATTACGGCTCGTTTGCCATCGGTGTCATGGCTGCAACCCCGGCGGTGGGCGTGCTCCTCGGCGCTTCCCTGGCCGGACGCCTGGCGGCGCGTTTCGGCACCGTCCCGCTGATGCAACTGTGCCTGTTGCTGGGGGCTGTGTCGGTGGCGCTGCTGGCGTTGGTGCAGAGCTACCCGGTCTGGTTGCTGCTGCGGTTGTTCATCGGCGTGGCGCTGACCGTGGTGTTCATTCTCGGCGAGAGCTGGATCAACCAATTGGCGGTGGAGCAGTGGCGTGGTCGCTTGGTGGCGCTGTACGGCACTGGCTATGCACTGAGCCAGTTGTCCGGCCCTCTGCTGCTGACTCTGCTGGGCAGCGACACGGACCGCGGCTTCTGGACCGGTACCGGCCTGTTGATCGGCGGTTCGCTGATCTTGCTCGGGCGTGGCGGCGCGCCCCAGGTCGACGAGCACGGCGCCTCCGGGCGTGGCCTCTGGGTCTTCTGCCAGCGCATGCCGACCATCGCCTGGGCGGTGGTGCTGTTCGCGGCCTTCGAAGCGATGATGCTCACCCTGTTGCCGGTCTACGGCCTGCGCCAGGGCTTCACCCAGGAGGTGGCCCTGCTGATGGCCAGCGTGGTGGTGGTGGGCGATGCGGCCCTGCAATTGCCCATCGGCTGGATGGCGGACCGAGTGCCCCGGCGGGCGCTGTTCCGGGCCTGCGGCCTGGCCCTGCTGGTGTCCAGCCTGAGCGTGCCGCTGGTGCTGCACACGGTGCTGATCTGGCCGGTGTGGGTGGTGTTCGGTGCCAGCGCCGGCGGGCTGTTCACCCTGGCGCTGATCCTGATCGGCGAGCGTTTCCGGGACGATGAGCTGGTGCGGGCCAATGCCCATGTCGCCCAGCTCTGGGGGATCGGCTGCCTGATCGGGCCGCTGGTGACCGGTGCTGCCAGCCAGTGGATCAGCGGCCATGCGTTGCCGCTGATGATGGCCGTAGGTGCGGCCGGTTTCGTCTGGCTGGCCTGGACCCGGGAGCCGATGGGCGAAGATACCCCGGTCGGCTCCCCGGGCGCCTGAGGGTCAGCGCGCCAGGCTGTTGCCCAGCGTCTCGCGCAGGCGGTACCAGAGCATCCCCAGTGCCAGCAGCGGCGAGCGCAGCAGGCGGCCGCCGGGGAAGGTGATGTGGGGCACCTTGGCGAACACTTCGAAACCGCTGCCCTGCTCGCCGCAGATGGCTTCCGCCAGCAGCTTGCCGGCCAGGTGAGTGGCGTTCACCCCGTGGCCCGAGTAGGCCTGGGCGAAGTAGACGTTCGGGTGCCCGGGCAGGCGACCGATCTGCGGCAGGCGGTTGGCACCGATGCCGATCATGCCGCCCCATTGGTAGTCGATGCGCACGTCGGCCAATTGGGGAAAGGTCGCCAGCATCTTCGGCTGCATGTACGAGGCGATGTCCGCCGGATCACGCCCGGAGTAGTGGCAGGCGCCGCCGAACAGCAGGCGGCAGTCGGCGGAAAGGCGGTAGTAGTCCAGGGCCACGCGCTGGTCACAGACCGCCATGTTCTGCGGCAGCAGCTCCCGCGCCAGGTCTTCGGGCAGCGGCTCGGTGGCGATGATGTAGCTGCCGGCCGGGAGCACCTTGCCGCCCAGGGTCGGGTCGAGGTCATTGATGTAGGCATTGCAGCCAAGCACCAGGGTGGCGGCCTTCACCTGACCGCTGGCGGTGTGCACCGTCACCTCGGGGCCATGGTCGATGTGCGTGGCAGCGGAGTGTTCGAATATCCGCACGCCCAGGGAGGTGGCTGCCGCCGCTTCGCCCAATGCGAGGTTGAGCGGGTGCAGGTGCCCCGAGCCCATGTCGATGAGTCCGCCGGCATAGCGGTCGGACCCCACCACGCTGCGCATGTCACCGGGTTGCACCAGCTTCATCTCGTGGCGATAGCCGAGCCTGCGCAGTTCCTCCATGTCCTCGGCGAAGCCGGCGAAGTCACGGGCCGTGTTGGCCAGGTCGCAGTAACCCCAGGTCAGGTCACAGTCGATGGCGAACTCGTCCACCCGCTGGCGCACCAGTTCCACGGCTTCCAGGCCCATCAGCTTGAGGGCGCGCACGCCTTCGGCGCCGATCACCGGCTCGAAGTGGTCGACGTCATGGCCGACCCCTCGGATCAGTTGGCCGCCGTTGCGCCCGCTGGCGCCCCAGCCCACCTGGCGGGCTTCCAGGAGGACCACCGAAATGCCGCGGCGGGCCAGTTCTATGGCGCTGTTGAGGCCGGAGAATCCCCCGCCGACGATGCACACGTCGGCCCGGACCTCGCCCTGCAGGGGGGGGTAGGCCAGTTGGCGGTTGGCGGTGGCGGCGTAGTAGGAGGGGGCGTGGCGGTCGCTGTGGACCGGTTGGCGAACGCGGGCGTTCATGGGCGCAATCCTGATTCTTGTGTTTGAAAAAAGCGACGCAGGATAGGCAGGCCCGTTCCTGTGCGCCAAGGGGACTTCGGGAAAAATCCCTGTGCCCCCGGGGCAAGGATCGGCTCAGTCGGGAATGGGCAGGCTGAGGGTTTCCTTCACCTCTTCCATCACGATGTAGGACTTGGATTCGCGGACGTGGGGCAACTTGAGGAGGATGTCCCCCAGCAGCTTGCGGTAGGAGGCCATCTCGTTGATGCGGGCTTTCACCAGGTAGTCGAAGTCACCGGACACCAGGTGGCATTCGAGCACGTGGGGCAGCTTGAGCACGGCGCGGCGAAATTCCTCGAAGGTGTCGCCGGACTTGTAGTCCAGGCTGATCTCGACGAACACCAGCAGGCTGGCCTTGAGGTGCTGCGGGTTCAGGCGGGCGTTGTAGCCCATGATGATCCCCTCGCGCTCCAGGCGGCGGACGCGCTCGGTGCAGGGCGTGGTCGACAACCCCACCCGCTCGCCCAGCTCGGTGAAGGAGATGCGGCCGTCCTCCTGGAGGATGCGTAAAATATTCCGGTCTATCTTGTCCAGCTCACGACGCGATTGGTGCTGGGTTCTCATGGTGGATGCCCCTCCGCAAAAGCCGATATTGCCAAGAATTATCGCCAAATATAGCTGGCTATATAGTGAATATCACTGGTCACGCCTTCTTATACTGCTGACATCTACGCTCAAAATAACAAACGCGCCGGCAAGGCCGTCGCGGTGGAGGCAGACATGCGAGTAATGGTGCTGGGCAGCGGCGTGATTGGTACCGCGAGTGCCTACTATCTGGCCCGGGAAGGCTTCGAGGTGGTGGTGGTGGACCGTCAGCCGGCCGTCGCCATGGAAACCTCCTTCGCCAACGCAGGCCAGGTCTCGCCTGGCTACGCATCCCCCTGGGCCGCCCCCGGCGTGCCGCTCAAGGCCATCAAGTGGCTGATGCAGCGCCACGCGCCTCTGGCCATCAAGGCCACCGGCAGCCTGGACCAGTACCTGTGGATGGCGCAGATGCTGCGCAACTGTACCGCGTCCCGCTATGCGGTGAACAAGGAGCGCATGGTGCGCCTGTCCGAGTACAGCCGCGACTGCCTCGACGAGTTGCGCGCCGAAACCGGCATTGCCTATGAAGGCCGCCAGCTCGGCACCACCCAGTTGTTCCGCACTCAGGCCCAGGTCGACGCGGCCGCCAAGGACATCGCCGTCCTCGAGCGCTCCGGTGTGCCCTACGAGATCCTCGACCGCGACGGCATCGCCCGCGTCGAGCCGGCCCTGGCCAGCGTCAAGCACAAGCTCGCTGGTGCCCTGCGCCTGCCCAACGACCAGACCGGCGATTGCCAGATGTTCACCTCCCGCCTGGCCGACATGGCCGTGCAGCTGGGGGTCGAGTTCCGCTTCGGCAAGGACATCCAGCGCCTGGACTTCGCCGGCGACCGCATCAACGGCGTATGGATCGACGGCAAGCTGGAAACCGCTGACCGTTACGTGCTCGCCCTCGGCAGCTACAGCCCGCAACTGCTCAAGCCGCTGGGCATCAAGGCCCCGGTGTACCCGCTCAAGGGCTACTCGCTGACCGTGCCGATCACCAACGGCGCCATGGCTCCGACCTCGACCATCCTGGACGAGACCTACAAGGTCGCCATCACCCGTTTCGACGACCGCATCCGCGTCGGCGGCATGGCGGAGATCGCCGGCTTCGACCTGTCGCTGAACCCGCGCCGTCGCGAGACCCTGGAAATGATCACCACCGACCTCTACCCGGAAGGTGGCGACGTGGCCAAGGCCGAGTTCTGGACCGGCCTGCGCCCGGCGACCCCGGACGGCACCCCCATCGTCGGGGCCACGCCGTACCGCAACCTGTTCCTCAACACCGGACACGGTACCCTTGGCTGGACCATGGCCTGCGGTTCCGGCCGCCTGCTGGCGGACCTGATGGCGCGCAAGCGCCCGCAGATCAGCGCCGAAGGCCTGGACATCTTCCGCTACGGCAATTCCAAGGAGACCTCGAGCAATGCCAATCCAGCGACTGCACACTGAAACCCGCTACAGCGAAATCGTCATCCACAACGGCACGGTCTACCTGGCCGGCCAGCTTGACGAGAAGCTCAGCGCCGGGATCGGCCAGCAGACCCGCGAGACCCTCGCCAGCATCGACAAGCTGCTGGCCGAGGCCGGTACCGACAAGAGCCATCTGCTCTCGGTGACCATCTACCTCAAGGACATGGCGGCCGACTACGCCGCCATGAACGCGATCTGGGACGCCTGGCTGCCGAAGGGCGCCGCCCCGGCCCGCGCCTGTGTCGAGGCCCGGATGTATTCCCCCGAGGTGCTGGTGGAGATGACCGTCGTCGCCGCCCTGCCCTGACCCCTTCCTCAGCCCGGCGCCCGAGCCGGGTTTTTTCCATAACCAGAAGAAGTGCCCGCCATGCGTCCCGCCCGTGCCCTCATCGACCTCGAAGCGCTGCGCCACAACTACCGCCTCGCCCGTGAAGCCTCCGGTGCCCGAGCACTGGCGGTGGTCAAGGCCGATGCCTACGGGCATGGCGCCGTTCGCTGCGCCCGTGCCCTGGAGGCCGAGGCCGACGGGTTCGCCGTGGCGTGCATCGAAGAGGCGCTGGCCCTGCGCGAGGCGGGTATCCGTGCACCGATCCTGCTGCTCGAAGGCTTCTTCGAGGCCGACGAGCTGGCGCTGATCGAACGGCATGACTTCTGGTGCGTCCTGCATGCTCCCTGGCAACTGGAAGCGGTGGAGCGAGCCACCCTCGCCCGGCCGTTGACCTTCTGGCTGAAGATGGATTCCGGGATGCACCGCGTGGGCTTCCACCCCGCCGAGTTCCGCGACGCCCACCAGCGCCTGCTGGCCAGTGGCAAGGCGGCCAAGGTGGTGCTGATGAGCCACTTCGCCCGTGCCGACGAACTGGACAGTGATAGCTGCGCCCAGCAAGTCGCCGTGTTCCAGCAGGCCCGCACCGGTATCGAGGCGGAAGTCAGCCTGCGCAACTCGCCGGCCCTGCTGGGCTGGCCCCAGGTTCCCAGTGACTGGGTGCGCCCCGGCATCATGCTTTACGGCGCCACCCCCTTCGAGCAGGCGCATCCCCTGGCCGACCGCCTCAAGCCGGTGATGACCCTGGAGTCCAAGGTCATCAGCGTGCGTGAGCTCCCGGCCGGGCAACCGGTGGGTTATGGCGCGCGCTTCGTCACCGAGCGGCCGACCCGGGTCGGCGTGGTGGCCATGGGGTATGCCGATGGCTACCCACGCCACGCGCCCACCGGCACGCCGGTGGCCATTGATGGCCAGTCCTCGCAGCTGATCGGCCGGGTCTCCATGGACATGCTCACCGTCGACCTCACCGACCTGCCCCAGGCCGGCCTCGGCAGCCGCGTCGAACTGTGGGGCAGCCAGGTGTCCGCCGCCGAGGTGGCGATGCACGCCGGGACCATTCCCTACCAGATCTTCTGCAACCTGCGCCGGGTTCCCCTTATCGAGCGCTAGGCCTTGCCCGGCGGGGCTTACGGACCATTGGTTGCTTGCCAACTTGCTGATTTTCCTGGGATTTACCAGGGGGTACGTTTTTTTGCGCAGTATTGACGGCCGAAGTGTTGTAAATACTGAACGCTAGCCGCATGATTGCGCGCACCAAGCCCCCCTAACAAGAATCCAGAGGAGGATCCCAGCATTGGACGTCGGTGTTCGACTGCAAGCTATCCGCAAGCTCAAAGGCCTTTCCCAGCGTGAACTCGCCAAACGTGCAGGCGTTACCAACAGCACGATTTCCATGATCGAGAAGAACAGCGTCAGCCCCTCCATCAGTTCGCTGAAGAAGGTGCTCGGGGGCATCCCCATGTCGCTGGTGGAGTTCTTTTCCCTCGACCTGGAACAGGACAATCAGACCCAGGTGGTCTATCGGGCCTCCGAACTCACCGACATCTGCAGTGGCGCCATCACCATGAAACTGGTGGGCAAGGCCCACCCCAGCCGCGCCATTGCCTTCCTCGATGAAACCTACCCGCCGGGCACCGACACCGGTGACGAGATGTACGCCCATGAGGGCGAAGAGGCCGGCATGCTGGTCGAAGGGCGTCTCGAACTGACCGTCGGCAACGACGTGTACGTCCTCGAACCGGGCGACAGCTACTACTTCGAAAGCAGCCGCCCGCACCGCTTCCGCAATCCGTTCGACCTGCCGGCCCGCCTGATCAGCGCGACCACCCCGGCAAATTTCTGAAAGACCGCTGCCGCTGATATCCCTGCGACGCGTTGGGTTGTTTCGGCCAGACGGCCATGACGTTATACTTGCGCCCGCTCGCGAAACCGTGGCCGCGGGCGTATCTAGCCACGATGAGGGTGAAAGGGTGAACCTGATAAATAAGATGCTGGCAGCGCATGTTGCCGTATTGGCCCTGTGGGCAGTTAGCGCCCAGGCCGCGACCGACGACGCCATCGCCGAGCGCATCAAGCCGGTGGGCGAGGTCTGCGTACAGGGTCAGGAATGCAAGGGTGTCGGTGCCGTGGCAGCGGCCGCAGGCGGCGGCGCGCGCACGCCGGACGACATCATCGCCAAGCACTGTAGCGCCTGCCACACCGCTGGCCTGCTGGGCGCACCGAAGATCGGTGACACCGCAGCCTGGAAAGAGCGTGCAGACCACCAGGGCGGCCTCGACGGCATCCTGGCCAAGGCCATCACCGGCATCAACGCCATGCCTCCGAAGGGCACCTGTGCCGACTGCACCGACGACGAACTGAAAGCTGCCATCCAGAAGATGTCCGGCCTGTAAGCGTCGCGAAGCATCGAAAAAGCCGCCCGAGGGCGGCTTTTTTGTGCCTGCGCGGTGCGACTCGTTGTCGCAGTGCCGCCGGGCCCGAGGTGTTCGGGCCCGGCAACGGGTCAGTCGATGAAGCTGACCTTGCCATCCGTGAGGGAGGCCACACGAGCCAGCGCCTCGATGCGGTAGCCCTCTTCCTCCAGCAGGCGGCGTCCGTCCTGGAAGGACTTCTCGATGACGATGCCGAGGCCGGCGATGCTCGCGCCCGCCTGGCCGATCAGGTCGATCAGCGCCTTGGCCGCATGGCCGTTGGCGAGGAAGTCATCGATCACCAGCACATGGTCGGCGGCCGTCAGGTGCTTGGCGGAGATGGCGATGGTGCTCTCGGTCTGCTTGGTGAAGGAGAACACCTTGGAGATCAGCAGGTCGTTCTTCAGCGTCAGCGACTGGAACTTGCGGGCGAAGATCACCGGTATGCCCAGCTCGAGGCCGGCCATCACGGCCGGGGCGATGCCCGAGGCCTCGATGGTGACGATCTTGGTGATGCCCTGACCGCGGAAGCGCTCGGCGAACTCATGGCCGATGAACTGCATGAGCTTGGGGTCGATCTGGTGGTTGAGGAAGGCGTCGACCTTGAGCACCTGGTCGGAAAGCACGATGCCTTCGGAAAGGATCTTTTCTTTGAGAATGTCCACGGGAGGGGCTTCCTGCGAAGCGGCTGTCGCTGATGAAGCGGCGCATTCTACCTTGGCCGGGGGGCATTGCGCGATGCCCTTCTGGCCGTTCGGTCAGACTTCTCCGCAGGCCCGGTCAGGGCTTCTTCAGCATCGCTCGGATGTCCGCCAGCGCCGAGTTGCCGCGCACCGCCTTCACCTCGGTCGGCGTATCGTCCATGCCTTCCCACTCCAGGTCCTCCGGCGGCAGCTCGTCGAGGAAGCGGCTGGGTGAGCAGTCGATGATCTCGCCGTACTGCTTGCGCTTGGCGGCGAAGGTCATCGCCAGGTTCTGCCGGGCGCGGGTGATGCCCACGTAGGCCAGGCGGCGCTCCTCCTCGATGGTGTCGGCCTCGATGCTGGAGCGGTGCGGAAGGATGTCCTCCTCCACGCCCATGATGAACACGTAGGGAAACTCCAGGCCTTTGGAGGCGTGCAGGGTCATCATCTGCACCCCTTCGGCGCCCTCTTCCTCCTCCTGCTGGCGTTCGAGCATGTCGCGCAACACCAGCTTGGCGATGGCCTCCTCGATGGTCATGCCACCTTCCTCGTCGCGCTCGAGGGTGTTCTTCAGCGCATCCACGAGGAACCACACGTTGCCCATGCGGAAGTCGGCGACCTTGTCGCTGGAGGCGTTCTGGCGGATCCAGTTCTCGTAGTCGATGTCCATCACCATGCTGCGCAGGGCGGCGATCGGGTCGCTCTCCGCGCACTGCTGGCGGACCTTGTCCATGAAGCGCTTGAAGCGCTGCAGGCGCTCGGTGTAGCGGCTGTCCAGGTGCTCGGCCAGGCCGATCTCGTCGGCGGCGGCGTACATCGAGATCTTCCGCTCGGTGGCGTAGTTGCCGAGCTTCTCCAGGGTGGTGGAGCCGATCTCCCGGCGCGGCACGTTGATCACCCGCAGGAAGGCGTTGTCGTCGTCCGGGTTCACCAGCAGGCGGAAGTAGGACATCAGGTCCTTCACTTCCTGGCGTCCGAAGAAGCTGGTGCCGCCCGAGAGCCGGTAGGGAATCTGGTGGTGCTGCAGCTTCAGCTCCATCAGCTTGGCCTGGTGGTTGCCCCGGTAGAGGATGGCGAAGTCGCTGTAGGGCCGCTGGGTGCGCAGGTGCAGGGTGAGGATCTCCATGGCGATGCGCTCGGCCTCGGCGTCCTCGTTGCGGCAGCGGATCACCCGGATCGGGTCGCCCACGCCCATCTCGCTCCACAGCTGCTTCTCGAACACGTGGGGGTTGTTGGCGATCAGCACGTTGGCGCACTTGAGGATGCGGCTGGTGGAGCGATAGTTCTGCTCCAGCATCACCACCTTGAGCGAAGGGAAGTCCTCCTTCAGCTGCATCAGGTTCTCCGGCCTTGCGCCGCGCCAGGCGTAGATCGACTGGTCGTCGTCGCCCACCACGGTGAACTGCGCGCGGTGCTGCACCAGCAGCTTCACCAGCAGGTACTGGCTGGCGTTGGTGTCCTGGTACTCGTCCACCAGCATGTAGCGCACCCGGTACTGCCACTTTTCGAGGATGTCCGGGTTGTCCTGGAAGAGCTTCACCGGCAGCAGGATCAGGTCGTCGAAGTCCACCGCGTTGTAGGCCTTCAGCGTGCGCTGGTAGTGCAGGTAGACGATGGCAGCGGTCTGCTCCTTGGGGTTGCGCGCGTTGGCCAGGGCCTCCTCGGGCAGTATCAGGTCGTTCTTCCAGTTGCCGATGCAGTTCTTGATCTCGTCGACGCCGTCGTCGCCCGAGTACTCCTTCTGCATGATGTCCGACAGCAGCGCCTTGATGTCCGTCTCGTCGAAGATCGAGAACCCCGGCTTGTAGCCCAGCCGCGCATGCTCCTTGCGGATGATGTTCAGGCCCAGGTTGTGGAAGGTGGACACCGTCAGCCCACGGCCTTCGGCACCGCGCAGCAGGCTGCTGACACGCTCCTTCATCTCGCGGGCGGCCTTGTTGGTGAAGGTCACGGCGACGATGTGCTGGGCGCGGATACCGCACTGCTGGACGAGGTAGGCGATCTTGCGGGTGATCACGCTGGTCTTGCCGGAACCGGCACCGGCGAGCACCAGGAGCGGGCCGCCGACGTAGTTCACGGCTTCCTGCTGCCGGGGGTTGAGTCGGGACATGCGGGCTGTACGGGCAAGGGAATGGTCGCGCATTCTATCAAACCCCGCCGGGCATGCCGAAGTCCGTTCCACAGTGTGATCCAGCACCCCTTTGGGGCAGGTTGCGACTTGGCTATTTCCCCACTTCCAGTACGATTGTTCCGGCACCTGGGTTTGAGAGGCGATCTCATTCGAACCAGGCAGGCCAACAACATGCCGATCGTGCATGAATAAAACGACGTCGACTACGACGCGAACAGGCGCCTGGCGCCACTGCTTCTTGTGACCTGGGGAGGTCCGATTGTCTGCGCTCGCGAAGCCCCTGCACCTGTTGCTGCTGGCGGACACGCCTGGCTGGGCGGAAGGGGCTCGCCCGCTGTTCGAGGCCCTCGGGCCCGATTACCTCCTGATCACCGCCCCCACCTGGGAAGCCGCCTCGAGCCTGTTCGACGACGGCACCGAAGGCATTCTCTTCTGCACCGCCGAGCTGTTGCCCATGCCCGGCCGCTGCCACCTGCCCACCGTGCTGCTGCTGGAACAGGACCCGGGCGAGCTGCCCGCCGGCGTCCATGACTGGCTGCCGCGCGAGCGCCTCGACCTGGATCTGCTGCGCCGCTGCCTGCGCTACCTCGGCGAGCGCCAGCGGATGCAGGGCACCCTGCAGGGCCTCGCCGAGCAGGACCCGCTCACCGGCATCGCCAACCGCCAGGGCTTCCAGACCCTCCTGGCCGCGCGGCTGGTGGAATACGGCGGCACCGGCCTGACCCTCGGCCATCTCGACCTGGACAACTTCCGCCACGCCAACGATGCCCTCGGCTACCAGGCCGGCGACCGGCTGATCCTGCAGGTGGTGGCGCGGCTCAAGGCCGAGCTGTCCCCCGGTGACCAGGTCGCCCGCCTGGGCAGCGACGAATTCGCCCTGCTGCTGGATACCCGCCGCGACCCGCAGCGCGCCGAGCGCCTGGCCTCGCGCCTGATGGAGGCCCTCGGCGAGCCCTTCTGGGTCGATGGCGAGAGCCTGCTGATCGGTTGCAGCCTGGGCCTGGCCCACGCCTGCCCGGACGAAGGCGCCGACCCGCTGATGTGGCACGCCCACATCGCCATGCAGCAGGCCAAGGGCGCCCAGGGCTGCACCTTCCACCTCTTCGACGCGCGCCTCAACCGCGGCGCCCGCAGCCTTGCCGACCTGGAAGGCGAGTTGCGCCGGGCGCTGCGCCGGGACGAACTGGAACTGCACTACCAGCCGCGCCTGTGCCTGAAGACCGGCCGCATCGTTGGCCTCGAAGCCCTGGTGCGCTGGCGTCACGCCGAGCGCGGTCTGCTGGCGCCCAGCGAGTTCGTGCCCCTGGCCGAGCAGAGCGGGCTGATCGTGCCGCTGGGCTACTGGGTCATCGCCCGTGCCCTGCGCGACATGCAGTGGCTGCGCGGGCGCGGCCTGCCGGCGCTGCACATGGCGGTGAACCTGTCGTTCCGCCAGTTCCAGGACAGCCAGTTGCTGCCCACCCTCACCCGCCTGATCGACGAGCGCGGCGTGGATGCCCGCTGGCTGGAATTCGAACTGACCGAGACTGCCGTCATGCGCCGCAGCGAGCAGGTGCTCACCACCATGCAGGCACTGGGCAAGGTGGGCGTGCGCTTCTCCCTGGACGATTTCGGCACCGGCTTCTCCTCCTTCGTCCACCTCAACAGCCTGCCCATCACCCTGCTGAAGATCGACAAGAGCTTCGTCGGCGGCATGCAGGCGCGCCCGGAGAACCAGCAACTGGTGCGGGCCATGATCAACCTGGCGCACAACCTCAAGCTCGAAGTGGTGGCCGAGGGCGTGGAGAACACCGACCAGCTCGCCCTGCTGCGCCAGTTCGGCTGCGACCAGGTGCAGGGCTACTGGATCAGCAAGCCCCTGCCGCTGGCGGAACTGGCGCGCTTCCTGGTGTTCGGCGTGCGCCAGCCGGCCCTCGGCCAGCCCGAGGGCTGAGCTTCAGGCCGCCACCGAAGCCCGGGCGGCAACCGCCGGCTCGACGCGCAACAGGCGGCGGGTCTTGAACTCGAAGCCCAGGGTCAGCCCCAGCGCCGCGCAGGCCAGGCCCGAGGCCAGCCCCCACCACACGCCCTGCGGGCCCCAGCCGAAGTGGAAGGCCAGCAGCCAGGCCGCCGGGGCGCCCACCAGCCAGTAGCAGCCGAGGCCGACCAGGAAGGTGGTCTTGGCATCCTTCAGCCCCCGGATGGCGCCCATGGCGATGGTCTGGATGCCGTCGAACAGCTCGAACCAGGCCGCGATCGCCAGCAGGCCCACGGCCATCTGCACCACCGCTTCGAACTCGGCGTTGCCACGCTCCAGGAACAGCCCCACCACCCACTCCGGCGCCAGCCAGAACAGCGCGGCGAAGCTCAGCATGCAACCGGCGCCCAGGCCGATGCCCAGCCGCCCGGCGCGGCGTGCGTCTTCCAGGCGGCCGGCGCCGAAGTGCTGGCCGATGCGGAAGGTCACCGCGTAGGAGATGCCCACCGGCACCATGAAGGCCACGTACACCGACATGATCGCCACCTGGTGCGCGGCCAGCGCCTGGCTGCCCAGGGCTCCCATGCACAGCGCAGCGAAGGCGAACAGGCCGGACTCCACCGCATAGGTGCCACCGATGGGCAGGCCCAGGCGCAGCAGCTCACGCAGATCGTCCAGGCGCGGCTGCAGCAGGCCGTGGCGCAGTGAGTAGGCGGCATAGGCCGGGTGGCGCGTCACGTGCCAGGCCAGCAGCAGCGCCATGGCGGTCATCACCAGCGCGGTGATCAGGCCGATGCCCGCCAGGCCCAGCCGGGGCAGGCCGAACCAGCCGTGGATCAGCACATAGTTGAGGGCGAAGTTGGCCAGCGCCCCGCCGATGCTGATGGCCATCACCGGGCCGGGCCGGCCGATGGCACTGGTGAAGCCGCGCAGGGCCATGAAGGTCATGTAACCGGGCAACGCGAACACCAGGGTGGAGAGGAACTGCATGGCACCCTCGATGTTGTGCGCCTCCTGGCCGAACAGCCGCAGCAGCGGTGCCAGGTTCCACAGCAGCAGCCCGGCCGCCAGGGCCAGGCCCCAGCCGAGCCACAGCCCGGCCTGGGTCAGCCGGGCGGCGCCGGCCACGTCCCCGGCGCCGTGGCGGATCGCCACCAGGTTGCCCACGGCGGCGATCACCCCCACACAGAAGATCGAGACGAAGGAATAGCTCGCCGCACCCAGGCCGCCGGCGGCCAGCTCGGCCGGGCCCAGCAGGCCCATCATCACCGTGTCGGTGAACACCATCAGCACGTTGGCCAATTGCGCGGCGATCAGTGGGCCGGCAAGGCGGAGGATGGCCAGGAGTTCCGGCCGGAGGGATGCAGGCATGAGTAATGATCACCACTGAGGGAAGAGACGCCAGGCGGGCGGCCCTGATGTGGCTAATTCTCCCAAGCCTTGAAGCCCCGCCACAAAAGGAAAAAAATGATCCCTTCCATGACTTTGACTCATGCAAGAGTGCCGCCATGTCCCGCCGTCTGCCCCCGCTTTACGCCCTGCGTGCCTTCGAAGCAGCGGCGCGCAACGCCTCCTTCACTCGCGCGGCCGAAGAGCTGGCCATCACCCAGAGCGCGGTGAGCCGGCACATCCGCACCCTGGAAGAGCACTTCGCCTGCCGCCTGTTCGAGCGCCGGGGCCGCCACCTGCAACTGACCGAGGCGGCGCGGGTCATCCTCCCCGGCCTGCGCGAGGGCTTCGATGCCCTGGAGCGTGCCTGCTCCATCCTGCGGGTGGACGACGGCAACCTCTGTCTCAAGGCCCCCTCCACTCTCACCATGCGCTGGCTGCTGGCGCGGCTGTCGCGCTTCCGTCACCTCAACCCGGAGAACGAGGTTCAACTCACCAGCGCCTGGATGGACGTGGACAAGGTGGACTTCCAGCACGAGCCGTTCGACTGCGCGGTGCTGCTCTCCGATGGTCATTTCACCCAGGACTGGGAGGTCACGCTGCTGTTCCCGGAATGGCTGATCCCGGTCTGCGAGTCGTCCAAGGCCCGCCAGCCCTGGACCGTGCAGCAACTGCGCCAGGCCGAGCTGCTGCATCCCACGCCGGACCGCCGCGACTGGCGGCGCTGGCTGCAGCGCATGGGGCTGGAGGAGCAGGTCTCCCTCAAGGGTGGCCAGGTGTTCGACACCCTGGAGCTGGGAATCGTTGCTGCGGCCCGGGGCTACGGGGTGTCCATCGGCGACCTGGTGATGATCGCCGAGGATGCCACCAGCGGCCGCATCGGCCTGCCCTGGCCGGCGGCAGTGGCCAGCGGCGAGAGCTATTACCTGGTCTGGCCACGCGGTCGCCGGGACCAGGAGCGCCTGCAGCGGCTGCGTGACTTCCTCCTCGCCGAGGTAGCCGCCATGGACCTGCCGGCCGTGGAATTGCTGGACTGAGGTGACGGCGACACCAGGAAAAACAGGCCGTCGCGAAGCACGGCCGTCCTATACCGCAGTGGGGTACTCAAGTATTCTCGCCGCCCCGCGAAGGGGGCAGAGACCTCCTCGCGTATCGCCTTGCCCTATTTCCGGAGATTCCCCATGAACCAGCCCAGGTCACGCATTGCCTGGCAGCTCGCCGCCGCCCTCGCCCTGATCCTCGTGTTGCTGATCAGCGGCAGCACCCTCTTCGCCCTGCGCTCGCTGGACAAGGCCAACCTGGCCACCCGCGAGGAGCACCTGGCCAGCGAAGCCCGTCTGCTGGCCGACCAGCTCACCACCTTCCACGGCAGCCTGCGCGAGAGCACCCAGCGCCTGGCCAGCCTGTTCGAGCAGCGCTTCGCCCGGGGCCTCACCCTGCACAGCAGCGAGCGCCTACCGGTAGCGGCCCTGACCCCGCCGGCGCTGTACCTCAACGGCCAGGTGCTGAACAACGACTTCACCCTGGTGGACGAATTCCGCCAGCTCACCGCTGGCGTCGCCACGATGTTCGTCCGCGATGGCGCCGACTTCGTGCGCATCACCACCTCGCTGAACAAGCAGGACGGCACCCGCGCCATCGGCACCGTGCTCGACCACGCCCACCCGGCCTACCAGCGCCTGCTGGCCGGGCAGAACTACGTGGGCCGGGCCCTGCTGTTCGAGCGCTACTACATGACCCAGTACACCCCGGTGCGCGACGACACCGGTGCGGTGATCGCCGTGCTCTTCGTTGGCTTCGACTACACCGACGCGCAGAACGCCCAGTTCAGGAACCTGGAGCGCTTCCGCATCGGCCGCACCGGCTCCCTGGCATTGCTGGACGAAACCGGCAAATGGCTGGTGGCCCCCGCCGGCGTGCGCCGCCCGGAAGCCATCGGCGATGCCCTCAAGAGCCTGCAGGCCAACCCCGGCAAGGGGCTGTTCTGGAGCGACGGCACCGAGGACTTCTTCAGCATCGCCGTGCCCTTCGCCGACGGGCCCTGGCAGGTGGTGGCGAGCATGCCCGAGGAGGAGATCGGCGAGGTCACCTGGCGGGTCGGCAGCCAGCTGGCCCTTGGCAGCCTGCTGGCGATGGTGCTGGCGGTGGCTGCGGTGATCGGCCTGCTGCGCCTGCGCCTCAAGCCCCTGGGCGACCTGGTGGACCAGGCCCGCGCCCTGGGCGCCGGCAACCTCGGGGTGCGCCTGGACGTGTCCAGCCGCGACGAGATCGGTGAGCTGGCCGGCAGCTTCAATCAGATGGGCGAAGCGCTGTCGACCATGGTGGCGCACATCCGCAGTTCCGCTCAGCAGGTGAGCAGCCGCTCCCAGGTGCTCTCGGGCCTGGCCAGCGGCGCCCACGAGGGCATGGAGCAGCAGTCCGGCGAGATCAGCAGCATGGCCGGCGCAGTGGAGGAGTTCAGCGCCACCTCGCTGAACATCGCCGACAACATGCGCGCCACCGAGCGCCTGGCCAGTGACAACGCCCAGCAGACGCGCATCGGTCAGGTGGCGATGGACGAGGCCTCGGCGGCGCTGGAGCAGATCGCCAACGCCCTCAACGGCACCGCCGAGGTGATCAACACCCTCGGCCAGCGCTCCCAGGAGATCGGCGGCATCGTCGGCGTCATCACCGCCATCGCCGACCAGACCAACCTGCTGGCGCTGAACGCCGCCATCGAGGCCGCCCGGGCCGGCGAACAGGGCCGTGGCTTCGCCGTGGTGGCCGACGAGGTGCGCAGCCTGGCCGGCCGCACCCGCGAGGCGACCACCGAGATCTCCAGCATGATCGGCAGCATCCAGCAGGAGACCGCCAGCGCCATCAGCACCATGGAGCACGGCAAGGTGCTGATGCAGGAGGGCCTGGCACGCAACGCCAAGGTGGCCGATGCGTTGGCACGGATCGCCCAGCAGAGTGCGGCCGCCGGTGAGCAGGTCACCGCCATCACCACCGCCACCCAGGAGCAGAGCCGCACCGCGACCCTGCTCAGCAGCAACCTGCAAAGCATCGCCCTGGCCAACAGTGAACAGCGTGAGGTGGTGGCGAACCTGGCGCAGACGGCCCGGGAGCTGGACCGTCTGGCCGAGGAACTGCACCAGGAAGTGAGTCGCTTCCGCTGACCCACCAGGGCCCGGTTGGACCGGGCCCCGCAACGGGGGGCTCAGCGCACCACGTGGAGGAAGTGCAGGTGCTTCTCGTACTGGTCGAGCAGGTCGCCGATCACTTCCTCCCGGCTCCAGCCCATCACGTCATAGTCCTGGCCGCCCTCGCGCAGGTACACCTCGGCGCGGAAGTACTTGCGGGCGTCGCCGTTCTCCTCACCCCCTTCGCGGGACACGAAGCGCGGCAGCAGCAGCGAGCGCGGGCGCACCTCGTAGCTGAAGTCCACCTCCTTGCCGTGGCCGACATTGAGCTTGCAGCGGCCGTCCTCGCCATTCAGCACCTCGATCGCGTAGCCCTGCTTGCGCAGCTCCTCGGCCACCTCCAGGCAGGCCGGGCGCACCACTTCGTCGATGAAGCGGGTGACATGGCTGCGTCGGGGGAACATGAGGATGTTGCGCAGCCGCCGCTGCCAGCCACCCAGTTGCTGCTGCGCCGGGCGCGAGAGGGCCAGCGCCTGGTAGCGGATGCCGCGCTTGGTGGCGTCCAGCCGAAGGGCCTTGAGCAGACCCCAGGTGGCGGCCAGCAACACCACCGAGAACGGTAGCGCGCTGGCAATGGTGGCGGTCTGCAGGGCCTTGAGGCCGTCGGCCAGCAGCAGCGCCATGGCCACCACGCCCATCAGGGTCGACCAGAACAGGCGCTGCCACAGCGGCGTCACCGGCTGCCCGCCCGAAGCCAGCATGTCCACCACCAGGGCACCGGAGTCCGCCGAGGTGACGAAGAACACCACCACCATCAGGATCGCCACCAGCGAAAGCACGGAGGAGAACGGGAACTGTTCGAGGAAGGCGAACAGCGCCAGGGAGCTGTCCTGCGCCACCGTTTCCACCAGGCTGTGCACGCCCTGCTGCAGCACCATGTGGATGGCGGTGTCGCCGAAAACGGTCATCCACAGCAGGGTGAAGCCGGCCGGTACGAACAGCACGCCGCAGACGAACTGGCGGATGGTGCGGCCCCGGGAGATGCGCGCGATGAACAGGCCGACGAAGGGCGACCAGGACAGCCACCAGCCCCAGTAGAGCAGGGTCCAGCCGCCGATCCAGTCGGTGGGTTCGTAGGCGTAGAGGTTGAAGGTCTTGCTGACGATCTCCGACAGGTAGCCACCGGTGTTCTGCACGAAGGCCTTGAGCAGGAACACGGTGGGGCCGAGCACCAGCACCAGGCCCAGCAGGATCACCGCGAGAATCAGGTTGAATTCGGAGAGGAGCTTGATGCCCCGGTCCAGCCCGCTGGCCACCGAGAGTGTGGCCAGGGCGCAGGTGGCGGCGATCAGGCCCAGTTGCACAGGGACCGTGACCGGCAGGCCGAACAGGTGGTTCAGGCCGCTGTTGATCTGCAGCACCCCGTAGCCCAGGGAGGTGGCGACGCCGAACACGGTGCCGAGAATGGCGAAGATGTCCACCGCGTGGCCGATGGGGCCGTAGATGCGATCACCGATCAGCGGGTAGAGCGCCGAGCGCAGGGTCAGCGGCAGGTCGTGGCGGAAGCAGAAGAAGGCCAGGATCAGCGCGACGATGGCGTAGATCGACCAGGCGTGCAGGCCCCAGTGGAAGAAGGTCAGCTTCATCGCCTCCTTCGCGGCGGCCACGGTGCTGGGGTCTCCCACCGGCGGATTGGCGTAGTGCATCAGCGGTTCGGCGACGCCGAAGAACATCAGCCCGATGCCCATGCCGGCGGAGAACAGCATGGCGAACCAGGTGCTGTTGCGGTAGGCGGGCTGGCTGTGGTCGGGCCCCAGTTTGATGTCGCCAAAGCGGCTGACGGCGAGGAAGACCACGGTGATGAGAATCAGCGCGACGGTCAGGACGTAGAACCAGCTGGCGTTGACGATGATCCAGTTCTGCAACTGACCGAACAGGTCCTGGGCCTGTTCACGGGCCAGGGTGCTGTAGAGCACCAGGGCGATGATGAGGGCGGCGGAGCCGAAGAATACGGGGGGATTGAGGGTGGATGGGGAAGAAGACGTACGTGCCTCCATTGAGCTAGCTCTCCTTTCGATCGGATGGCCGCCAAGGGCGGAAGGCGGCGAACACTAACACAATCGATAGTCGAGCTCTTTTGAAAGTTCCCCATCAATAGCTTTAAGCGGTGTCATGACTGGATCGCTGGCCGGTATTGCAGGGCCTCGGCCAGGTGCTGGCGCTGGATGTCGGGCGCGTCCGCCAGGTCGGCGAGGGTGCGGGCCACCTTGATCAGTCGGTGCGCGGCACGCAGGGACAACCCGAGGCGCTCGCAGGCCTGCTCCAGCCAGTGCTGGTCGTCGGGCGTCAGCGGACAGTGCTGGTGCAGCCGGGACAGGTCGAGGAAGGCATTGGCGCAACCCTGGCGAGCCAGTTGCCGACGGCGGGCCCGGCCTATTTCCTCGGCGGCGGTGGCGCTGTCCAGCCCGTCTCTGACAGGCGCGCCGAGGTGGGTGGCTTCGCGGGCGACCGTCAGGTGCAGGTCGATGCGGTCCAGCAGCGGGCCGGAGAGTCGGGCTCGGTAGCGCTGGATCTGCTCCGGCGTGCAGCGGCAGCGGTGGGTCTCGTCGCCCAGGTAGCCGCAGGGGCAGGGGTTCATCGCTGCCACCAACTGGAAGCGCGCCGGGAAACGTACCCGGTCGTTGGCCCGGGCGATGATGATCTCGCCGCTTTCCAGGGGCTCTCGGAGGACCTCCAGCACCTTGCGGTCGAACTCCGGCAGCTCGTCGAGGAACAGCACGCCCTGGTGCGCCAGGGTGATCTCGCCGGGTTTTGGACGACTGCCCCCACCCACCAGGGCCGGGCCGGACGCGCTGTGGTGAGGCTGCCTGAAGGGACGCTGGGGCCAGCACGCCAGCGGCGATTGGCTGGCCACCGAATGGATGGCGGCGACTTCCAGGGCCTCGTGCTCCTCCAGCGGTGGCAGCAGGCCGGGCAGGCGGCTGGCCAGCAGCGTCTTGCCGGTGCCGGGCGGGCCGGACAACAGCAGGTTGTGGGCTCCGGCGGCGGCCACCAGCAGCGCACGCTTGGCCGCCAGCTGGCCCTGGACGTCAGCGAGATCGGGATAGGGCGCGGCCTGCAGCGGCAGGCCCTGGCTCTGGAAGGGTGCCAGTGGCGACTGGCCGTTGAGGTGGGCGGCCAGCTCCAGCAGGTGGCCCACGGCGAACACCGTCAGGCCGCTGGCCAGGCTGGCCTCCTCGGCGTTTTCCCGGGGCACCACCAGCGCCCGTCCGGCAGCGCGAGCCGCCAGCGCAGCGGGCAACACGCCCTGCACCGGACGCAGGGCACCGGACAGCGCCAGCTCGCCGAGGCACTCCAGCTGCTCCAGGGCAGCGGCGGGCACCTGGCCGCTGGCCGCGAGGATACCGAGGGCGACGGCCAGGTCGAAGCGTCCGCCTTCCTTGGGAAGATCGGCCGGTGCCAGGCTGAGGGTGATGCGCCGCAGGGGGAATTCGAAACCGCTGGTGAGCAGGGCACTGCGGACGCGGTCCTTGCTCTCCTTGACGGCGGTTTCCGGGAGGCCGACCAGGGCCAGGGACGGCAGGCCGTTGGCCAGGTGCGCCTCCACCGTGACGGCGGGGGCTTCCACGCCGACCTGGGCGCGGCTGTGGACGAGGGCCAGGGACATGGATCGCTCCTTGATCGGTCCGCCCGGTCGGAGTGGCTTACTCCGTGGGCGGCGGGTTCAGCTGGGCTTCCAGCTCTGCGACCTTCGCCTCCAGGGCTTCCAGGCGCGCGCGGGTACGGGCGAGCACCACCATCTGGCTGTCGAATTCCTCGCGGCTGACCAGGTCCAGCTTGCTGAAGGCGCTCTGCATCAGGGCCTTGAACTGGGCCTCGAATTCGGCGCGGGGCAGCGGGGTATCGCCGTTGAACAGGCGGGAGGCGTGGGAGCCGAGGGCATCGAGCAGGGCTTTGGGCGGCAGCATGGTGGGCATCCGTTGACAGGGCGGGCGGAGTTTACCACGGGGTCCCCGCCGAGTCGGGTGACAGGCCGACGCACGATTTCCGAGCAAGGGCTGAAGTGCGCGTGCACCTTTTCCGTGCATCGTTTTGGGGTAGTGCTGCCCGGCGCCACGGCCAAGGGCCACTATCTGCTTGAAAAACGGGGCTTTTGGGCGAGCTGGCAAGCTTTCTGCTTTAGCGCTGGTGAAGGGTGCACCGATGCAGTACCGGTGCGTCAGGCGAGGCGGGGGAGTGTTTCGCCAGGAGCGGTTGGTTGGCGTCGAAGCGGGCCGGGCCAGGGCGGTTCGACGCGTTACAAAGCCAGGCACTGCGCTTAGACTTGAGCCGGGTTCGTTTTCCTGGGGCAAGTCCACCAAATACGGGAGAAGTTTCATGAAGCTAGTCACTGCCATCATCAAGCCGTTCAAACTCGATGACGTGCGCGAGTCGCTGTCCGAGATCGGCGTGCAGGGCATCACCGTTACCGAGGTCAAGGGTTTCGGTCGCCAGAAAGGCCACACCGAGCTTTACCGTGGCGCCGAGTACGTCGTCGACTTCCTGCCCAAGGTGAAGATCGACGTCGCCATCGCCGATGACCAGCTCGACCGTGTCATCGAGGCCATCACCAAGGCGGCCAACACCGGGAAGATCGGTGACGGCAAGATCTTCGTCGTGAATCTGGAACAGGCCATCCGCATCCGTACCGGCGAAACCGGCACCGACGCGATCTAAGCCTCCGAACCCCAACGCCCCAGGAGAAAACCACATGACTCTGCGTAAAGCCGCAGGGCTAGGAGCCCTTTTGTCCCTCGTTACCCCCGGTCTGGCCATGGCCGCCGACGAGGTCGTGCTGAACAGTGGCGACACCGCATGGATGATCGTCGCCACGGCACTGGTGCTGTTCATGACCATTCCCGGCCTGGCGCTGTTCTACGGCGGCATGGTCCGCTCCAAGAACGTCCTCTCGGTGATGATGCAATGCTTCGCCATCACCGGCCTGATCAGCGTGCTCTGGGTCGTCTACGGCTACAGCCTGGCCTTCGACACCACGGGCATGGAGCAGGGCGTCGTCAACTTCAATTCCTTCATCGGCGGCCTGTCCAAGGCCTTCCTCAGCGGCCTGAACACCAGCAGCCTGGTGTACGCCGTGCCGGAAAGCGTGTTCATCACCTTCCAGATGACCTTCGCCATCATCACCCCGGCCCTGATCGTCGGTGCCTTCGCCGAGCGCATGAAGTTCTCCGCGATGCTGATCTTCATGGCCGTGTGGTTCACCCTGGTCTACGCGCCGATCGCCCACATGGTGTGGAGCGGCAACGGCGGCCTGATGTGGGACTGGGGCGTGCTGGACTTCGCCGGTGGCACCGTGGTGCACATCAACGCCGGTATCGCCGGCCTGGTGGCCTGCATCGTGCTGGGCAAGCGCAAGGGTTACCCGACCACCCCGATGGCCCCGCACAACCTGGGCTACACCCTGATCGGCGCGGCCATGCTGTGGGTGGGCTGGTTCGGCTTCAACGCCGGCTCCGCCGTGGCTGCCAACGGCACTGCGGGCATGGCCCTGCTGGTCACCCAGATCGCCACCGCGGCCGCTGCCCTGGGCTGGATGTTTGCCGAGTGGCTGACCCACGGTAAGCCGAGTGCTTTGGGCATCGCCTCCGGTGTGGTCGCCGGTCTGGTTGCCGTGACCCCGGCCGCTGGTACCGTCGGCCCCATGGGCGCCCTGGTGATCGGCCTGGCCGCTGGCGTGATCTGCTTCTTCAGCGCCACCAGCCTCAAGCGCAAGCTGGGCTACGACGACTCCCTGGACGCCTTCGGCGTGCACGGCATCGGCGGCATCGTCGGCGCCCTGCTGACCGGTGTGTTCGCAGCACCGGCCCTGGGTGGCTTCGGCACCGTCGAGAACATCGCGGCCCAGGTGTTCATCCAGTTCAAGGGCGTGGCCTTCACGGTCGTCTATACCGCTGTGGTCACCTTCGTGATCCTCAAGGTGCTGGACCTGGTGATGGGCCTGCGGGTCAACGAAGAGGAAGAGACCGTCGGCCTCGACCTGGCGCAGCACAACGAGCGCGGCTACAACCTCTAAGCCCGCCGGCCCCTCCGGGGCGTGCGAACCGCTGCCAAGGGCGCCGAAAGGCGCCCTTTGCTTTTTCAGAGGCCGCGCTAGAATGCGCGCCGAGCGAAATCCGAGGGAGTGGCGCCCATGTGGCACCAGACGCTGATCACCTTGAAGCCGCGTGCGCGAGGCTTCCACCTGGTCACCGACGAGCTGCTGGCCGGATTGCCGGAACTGGGTCGTTGCCGTATCGGTCTGTTGCACCTGCTGCTGCAACACACGTCGGCTTCACTGAGCGTCAATGAGAATGCCGACCCCTCCGTGAGGCGCGATTTCGAGCGGTTCTTCAACCGCCTCGTGCCCCAGGGCGAGGGTGGCTACGAACATGACTACGAAGGCCCGGACGACCTGCCGGCGCACTTCAAGTCGAGCCTGCTGGGCTGCCAGCTGACCTTGCCGGTGCGTGACGGGGCGCTCGCCCTGGGTACCTGGCAGGGGATCTACCTCGGCGAACACCGCGATCAGGGCGGTGCGCGCCGGGTGCTGGCGACCCTCTACGGCGAGGCATCGTGATTTTTTCCGGGCGCGTAGAAACCTGGCGCGACTGGGCTATAACTAACCTGCTCTTGCAAGACACGAGGTAGAAGAATGAGCGACGAAGAACTGGAACAAGACGAGCTCGAAGCGGGCGACGAGGACGAAGGCGAGGAGCTGGCTGCCGCCGAGGACAGTGGCGACGACAGCGATGACGGCGAATCCACCGCCCCTGCCGGCAAGGGCAAGAAAGCCGCTGCCGTCGAGGTCGAGGAGCTGCCCAGCGTCGAAGCCAAGCAGAAGGAGCGCGATGCGCTGGCCCGTGCCATGGAGGAGTTCCTGGCCCGTGGCGGCAAGGTGCAGGAGGTGGAGCCCAACGTGGTCGCCGACCCGCCGAAGAAGCCGGACAGCAAGTACGGCAGCCGCCCCATCTGAGTGCGTCGCCTGGAAGAGCCCGCTTGATGCGGGCTTTTTCATGCCTGCGATTCGGGGTCAGGCACCCCGGTGCCAGCGCTCCAGCAGCGCGGGTAGCTGGTCCAGGGTACGGATCTGTGCATCGGGGTGGTCGTCGCCGTCCCAGGATTTGCCCTGGGGGTTGAACCACACCGCACGCATCCCGGCGTTGCGGGCGCCCTGGATGTCGTCGCTGGGGTGATCGCCGATGTGCACGGCCTGGGCGGCGGGGACGCCGGCTCGGCGCAGCGCTTCTTCGAAGGGGTGCGGGTCCGGCTTGCCGATGCCCAGTTCCTCGGCGCAGAGGGCGAACTGGAAGTAGTCCGCCAGGCCCAGGCGGCGGATATCGGCGTTGCCATTGGTGATCACCGCCAGCCGGTAGTGGTTGGCCAGGCGCTCCAGGGTCGGGTGCACCTCGGGGAACAGGTCGATGCGGTGCCGCGCAGCCAGGAACACCTGGAAGCCGGCCTCCGCCAGCTCCGCGGCCTCGGCCTGTGGATAACCGGCCTCTTCCAGGGCATGGAAGAGGATGCGCCGGCGCAGCTCGCTCAGGCGGTGCCTGAGCCCAGGGGTGGCCTCCACCAGGCGGGCGCGGATCGCCCACAGGTGCTCGATCGGCACAGGCCCCAGGCGTGGTGCCTGGTTGCCCAGCCATTCGCGCAGGGCGGCTTCGGCGCCCTGCATCACCACCGAGACGTCCCACAGGGTGTCGTCCAGATCGAAGGTCACCAGTTGGATGCTCATTCCTCGTCCTTGGCTCCGTTGCGTCGTGCCCGGGGGTGGGCCTTGTCGTAGACCGCCGCCAGGTGCTGGAAGTCCAGGTGGGTGTAGATCTGCGTGGTGGAGATGTCGGCGTGGCCGAGCAGCTCCTGCACCGCCCGCAGGTCCTGGGAGGACTCCAGCATGTGGCTGGCGAAGGAATGCCGCAGCATGTGCGGATGGACGTGCTGGCCCAGCTCGCGCACCCCGGCCACCCGCACCCGTTCGCGCACGGCGCGGGGGCCGATGCGACGGCCTTGGCGAGTGACGAAGACGGCGCCGTCCACCGGGGACACGCTGGCGCGGTGGGGCAGCCAGCGCTCCAGTGCCTGGCGCGCCATGCGCCCGAGGGGCAGCTCGCGGATCTTGTTGCCCTTGCCGATCACCCGCACGCTGCCATCGGCCAGGTCCAGGCGGTCCAGGTCCAGGCCCACCAGTTCCGACAGGCGCAGGCCGGAGGAATAGAACAACTCGAGGATGGCCTGGTCGCGGCGGGCCATGAATTCGTCTTCCACCGCACCATCCAGCAACTGCTGGGTGCGGTCGGCATCCAGGGTGCGGGGCAGGCGTCGCTCGCCCTTGGGCGCACTGATGCCGCTGGCCGGGTCGTGACGGCAGCGGCCTTCGCGGATCAGGTAGCGGTACAGGCCGCGTACGGCGGAGAGCAGGCGGGCGAGGCTGCGGGCGGACTGCCCCTGCTGGTGCAGGCGCGCCACCATGCTGCGCAGCGGGCGGGGTTGCAGCGTGGTCCAGTCATCGAGGCCGAAGCCTTCGGCCAGAGCCACGACCTTTTCCAGGTCGCGCCGGTAGCCTTCCAGCGTGTGCGGAGAAACCTGACGCTCACTGCGCAGGTGGTCGAGGTAGCGCTCAAGATCGGCCTTCATCGGTCCTCCCGGCGCGCTGCGCTCAGCGCACCGAGCGCAGCGGGGGGGCGTGACGCGGCAGCACCCGGGCCAGGACTTCGGCGATGTAGCTGAGGAACAGGGTGCCGAGGGAGCTCTTGTAGTGCTGTGGGTCTGGGCTGCCGATGGCCAGCAGGCCGTGCTGGCCCTGGTGGTTGAGGGAGACGACGGCGGCCGAGCCGACCTTGGCGCCCTCTTCCGCGCCGAACAGGAACTCCAGCTCATGGGCCCGCAGCACGCCGCAGATGGTCTTGCCCGCCACCAGCAGGCCGCCGATGGCCTGGTGTGCCTCGGCGCTGGAGACGCTGCGGCCTACCGGCAGGGTGCTGTCGCTGAACAGGATCAGGCTGACAAAGGGCACCTGGAACTCATGGCGCAGGCTGTCCTCGATGGCTCCGACCACTTCCTCCAGCGTATTGGCGTCCAGCAGGTCGAGCACCAGGCGGCGGGTCTTGTCGAACAGGCGGTCGTTGTCGCGGGCCACGTCCATCAGCTGGGACAGGCGGTGGCGCATCTCGATGTTGCGCTCGCGCAGCAGCTTCACCTGGCGCTCCACCAGCGAGACGGCCTCGCCAGGCTGGTGGGGGATGCGCAGTTCGGGGATCAGCTCCTCGTGGTCGACGAAGAACTCCGGGTGCTGGCGCAGGTAGGCCGCGACCGACTCGGAATCGAGGGCGCGGGGCGCGTCGGGGTGCTTCTCGCTCATGCTCTCGGCTCGTTCATAGGCGGACCTGGCCTTCGTACACGCGTACGGCCGGGCCGGTCATCATCACGGGCTGGCCGGGGCCGGCCCATTCGATGGTCAGCTTGCCGCCCGGCAGTTCCAGCTGCACGGGGGAGTCCATCCAGCCCTGGCGAATGGCCGCGACGGCGGCGGCACAGGCGCCGGTGCCGCAAGCGCGGGTTTCCCCGGCGCCGCGCTCCCAGACCCGCAGGCGGGCCTGGTGGCGATCCTGGACCTGCAGGAAGCCAACGTTGACCCGCTGCGGGAAGCGCGGGTGGTGTTCGAGTTTCGGGCCCAGTTCGTGGACCGGAGCGCGGTACACATCCTCGACGCGCAGCACGGCATGGGGGTTGCCCATGGACACGGCGGCGAGCTGGACGGTCTGGCCGTCCACGTCGACCGGGTAGCTCAGGGCCTCGGCCTCGGCGACGAAGGGGATCTGCTGGGGCACGAGGCGCGGCGGCCCCATGTCGACCCGGACCTGGCCATCGGCGCGGACATCCAGTTCGATGATGCCGGCCTTGGTCTCGACGCGGATCTGCTTCTTCACGGTCAGGCGCTTGTCCAGCACGAAGCGGGCGAAGCAGCGGGCACCGTTGCCGCACTGCTCCACCTCGGAGCCGTCCGAGTTGAAGATGCGGTAGCGGAAATCCACGTCCGGGTTGGTGGGGGCCTCAACGATCAGCAACTGGTCGAAGCCGATGCCGGTGTGGCGGTCGCCCCACTGCTTGGCGTGCTTGGGCTGAATGTGCGCGTGCTGGCTGACCAGGTCGAGCACCATGAAGTCGTTGCCCAGGCCGTGCATCTTGGTGAAACGCAGCAGCATGGACTTACTCCGGAAGCAGGCTTTCGCCGGCGTAGAGTTCCTCGAGGGTTTCGCGGCGACGCACTTCGTAGGCCTGCTCCCCATCCACCATCACCTCGGCGGCACGGCCGCGGGTGTTGTAGTTGGAGCTCATGACGAAGCCGTAGGCACCGGCCGAGCGCACGGCCAGCAGGTCGCCCTCGGCCAGGGCCAGGTCGCGGTCCTTGGCGAGGAAGTCGCCGGTCTCGCAGATCGGGCCGACCAGGTCGTAACGCTGGGCCTCGCCGTCGCGCGGCTGCACCGGCACCACGTCCATCCAGGCCTGGTACAGGGCCGGACGGATCAGGTCGTTCATGGCCGCGTCGATCACGGCGAAGTTCTTGTGCTCGGTGTGCTTGAGGTATTCCACCTGGGTCAGCAGCACGCCGGCGTTGGCGACGATGTAGCGGCCCGGTTCGAACACCAGCGCCAGGTCACGCCCGGCAATACGCTCGCGCACGGCCTTGATGTAGTCGCCAGCAACGGGCGGCTGCTCGTCCTTGTAGCGCACGCCGAGGCCACCGCCGAGGTCCAGGTGGCGGATGTGCACGCCCTGGGTGGCGAGGCGGTCGACCAATGCCAGCAGGCGGTCGAGGGCGTCGAGGAAGGGCGGCAGGCTGGTCAGCTGGGAGCCGATGTGGCAGTCCACGCCGACCACGTCCAGGTTCGACAGCGAGGCGGCGCGCAGATAGACGGCCTCCGCCTGCTCGATGGCGATGCCGAACTTGTTTTCCTTCAGACCGGTGGAAATGTACGGGTGGGTGCCGGCGTCCACGTCGGGGTTCACCCGCAGGGAGATCGGCGCTTTCACGTCCATCTCGGCAGCGACCACCTGCAGGCGCTCCAGCTCGTCAACCGACTCGACGTTGAAGCAGTGCACGCCTACTTCCAGTGCGCGGCGCATGTCGTCGCGGCTCTTGCCGACGCCGGAGAAGACGATGCGGTCAGCCGAGCCACCAGCGGCCAGCACGCGCTCCAGTTCGCCGCTGGAGACGATGTCGAAGCCCGAGCCCAGGCGCGCCAGCAGGTTCAGCACCGCCAGGTTGGAGTTGGCCTTGACCGCGTAGCAGACCAGGTGCGGCACGCCCTGCAGGGCATCGGCATAGGAGCGGTACTGCGCCTCGATGTGCGCGCGGGAATAGACGTAGGTGGGGGTGCCGAAGCGCGATGCGATGGCGGACAAGGCCACGCCTTCCGCGAACAGCTCACCGTCGCGGTAAGTGAAAGCGTCCATCTAGACCCCTCAGTGCGCGTGTTCGGAGGAGGACTTGGTGTCGTCAGGCAGGTACAGCGGGCCTTTCTGGCCACAGCCGCCCAGCAGGCAGGCAACAGCGAGGAGCGCAACGATGGGGGTGAGCAGCCGCTTCATGGCGAGATCCTTGAACAATGCGTAATTGGGTCGGGAGTATACCGACCACCCATCGCCTTGCCTATGCGCCGAAACACCCGCCGGGCGGGCGCTGCGCCTAGCCAAACGGGCTTTCGCGCCACTAGGATGGGCGGCAAAAACGGAGGCCGAATGGACCCCTCTTCCCCCCTCGCCGGCTCGGTTTCGGTTGCCTACCTCCAGGGCCTCGTGGACCACGTGGCGCGCCACGGCATCGAGCCGGCGGCCTTCCTCGCCAGCATCCAGTTGGCTCCCTCCCTCCTCGCCCAGCGCGAGCAGCGCATCGCCGCCAGCGCCTATCTCGAACTCCTGGGCCAGGCCATGGCACGGCTGGACGATCCGCGCCTGGGGCTGCACCTGGGCGAGGCAGTGCGCCCCGGTTACTACGGCGTGCTCGGCTACCTGCTGATGAGTTGCCCGACTCTCTCTGACGCCCTCCACCGCCAGGCGCGCTATGCCGCCCTGGTGGGCAACCTCGGCCAGGTGGAGCTGGATGACGAGCCTCCCCGTGCCGGCCTGGAGCCCCTGGTGCGGCTGGCCTGGGAGCCGGCGCTGCCGCAGTTGCGCGACCAAGTGGCGGAGGAGTCCCTGGCCGGTTGGGTCACCTTCGGGCGCTGGATCAGCGGGCTCGACATCCCGCCCACCGAAGTGCGCTTCCAGCACCCCGCACCTGCCGACGACGCCGAGCACCGGCGGGTGTTCCGCTGTCCGGTTCTGTTTGGCCAGCTCGACAACGCCCTGGTGTTTCCCCGCCGCCTGCTGGCCACGCCCCTGGGCCAGGCCGACTCACACGTCCGACAGATGCTCGACGCCTACGCCGACCGCCTGCTGGGCGAGTTGCGCCAGGGCCAGAGCGTGCTCGACCGGGCGCGCCTGGCGCTGGCCGGGCGCCTGGCCGAGGACGGCGCCGATCTGGAGCACCTGGCCGCCGATCTCGGCCTGAGCCCGCGCACCCTGCAGCGGCGCCTGCGTGACGCGGGCCTGACCTTCAGCCAATTGGTGGACGAGACGCGGCAGCAACTGGTGCTGCATTATCTGCGCGATCCGGCCCTGGAGCTGGCCGACATCGCCTTCCTGGTCGGCTTCAGCGAGGCCGGCTCCCTGGCGCGGGCCTTCCGCCGCTGGACCGGGCAGAGCCCAGGCGAGTACCGTCGCCACCTCGGGCGCTGAAAGGTCGCCCACGTTTCCATTTTTCCTGAGGTACATCCGATGAGTTTGAGCGAAGCGCGTTTCCACGATCTGGTCGACGAAGTCCAGGAGGCCGTCGAGGACCTCTTCGATGGCAGCGACCTGGACGTGGACCTGGAGAACAGCGCGGGCGTCCTCACCATCCGCTTCGAGAACGGCAGCCAGGTCATCCTCAGCCGCCAGGAGCCCCTGCGCCAGCTTTGGGTAGCGGCTCGTTCCGGCGGTTTCCACTTCGACTACGACGCAGAGTCGGAGCGCTGGATCTGCGACACCAGCGACGAGCCGCTGGGTGAGCTGCTCGCCCGCGTGACCCGTGAGCAGGCGGGCGAAGACCTTGAGTTCGACGAGCTCTGAACCGCCGCCCGAGCCCCGGCCCGCATCACCCTGCGTGCGCCGCTGCTGCCTGGACGACGCCGATATCTGCATCGGATGCGGGCGCAGCCTGAGTGAGATTCTGCAATGGGGTGAAGCCAGCGACGACCGTCGCCGGCAGATTCGCCGTGACGCCGCCCAGCGCCTCGCGGCGCGACGGCCATGACCGGATGGTCTTGCCAAGAGCCTCCGTGGTGACGTAGTGTCAGTCGGGCCGTCGCCATGGCGTACGGCCTGAACAGCATCTGGAAACCCCGCCTTCGGGCGGGGTTTTCGCTTTTTCGAGCCTAGGAACCGGAGTATCGGATTTGCCATGACCACTCAACCCTCGATCATCATCACCCGCCTCGACCTTCAGCGACTGGAGCGTCTGCTCGATGAACTGGAGGAGTTCGGCCCCGGCGCCGAGGCGCTGGAGCGGGAGCTCGCCCGCGCCCAGGTGGTGGGCCACGACGAGGTGCCGCCGGGCGTGGTGACCATGAATTCCCGCGTGCATTGCCGCGACGATGCCAGTGGCAAGGACTACCACCTGACCCTGGTCTACCCCCAGGACGCCGGTGGCGAAGGCAAGGTGTCGGTGCTGGCGCCGGTAGGTAGCGCACTGCTCGGCCTTTCCGTGGGTCAGGGCATCGACTGGCCGGTGCCCGGCGGCAAGACCCTCAAGCTGACGCTCCTGGCCGTGGAGTACCAGCCTGAGGCTGCGGGCGAATACGACCGTTGAGCCCTTGCGGGCCTGGCGTCAGGCCAGGCCCAGCGCCCGGTTCAATTCCCGCTCCAGCTCCGCCTTGTAGCGCAGGTAGTGCACCGTCTGCGCGTGCCCCTCGCCGAGGACCCGCGACAGGTCCAGGTCGGTGATGTAGCAGGGGTAGCGCTCGGCGGTGCTGCGCTGGGCGAGGATGTGGCGCGCCACGGCGGCGAACAGTTCGCCGCCGTATTCCAGCTCGGAAAACTCCCGGTGGTTGCAGTACAGCGTGACGAGCACGCGCTTCGTGTCCAGCGGCTCGACGATCGCCTGCACGTCGTAGAACGGGTGGCTCACTGGTGATTGCGGCGCGCCCCGGCGCTCTACCTGCTGCGCGCGCAAGGGCGGCGACGGCAGTACCTCGTAGTAAAGAACTTCCAGGCCGCTCTGTGGGGCCGGCCGATCCAGCGGCAGCAGCGCATTGCGCCGGTAGAGCACCGACTGCAGGAAGCGTTGCAGCGGTGTCAGCAGGCTTTGCGGATTGCGAAAAGGCAGGCGCTGGCGCCACACGGCATTGTGCTCGTCGAGCACAGTGAGTTCCGCCGTCTCGCCGTCCTGGCGGTAGAACACCTGGATGCAGCCTGGACGCCCCAACGGCAGGATCAGCGCCAGGTCCTCGTTCTCCAGGGCATAGCGATCCAGTTGCAGTGGGCTGTAGGCCGGCAGGTCCTCGCCCAGGTGTTCCAGCAGTGCCGGCAGGTCCGGCAGTGCGGTGTGGGCCACCTGGCCCGGCTGCAGTTCCAGCACGTGATACTGCTGCTGCACCTGCAGCAGGTAGCGGGTCACCTGGCCGTTGCCGAGCAGGGCGAGGGTGTCGAGGAACAGGTCCTCCACACGCTGGGCGATGGGTTGCGCGCGGTTGCGGCAGAAACAGCGCACCCGCAGGTCCGGCGGTGCGGCGGGGTCCACGCTGTTGAGGAATTCGCGCAGGCAGTCCAGCGGGGCGTAGGGCCCGTCGTAGCGGGTCACCAACAGCTCGTTCCAACTGTTCAGGGTCACCTGGTCGAGGGTCAGCACCAGGTTCTCCCGCGAGCCGGCGTAGCCAAGCGAGTCGGTGCGCTCGGTGGTCATGTGCAGGTTCATCTGGCTGTGCTGTTTCAGCGGGTCGATGCCCACGTTCACCAGCAGCAGCACCTGGCGCGGCACGCTCGGCCGCAGCAGCGCAGCTTCGTCCACCATCGGCAGCGGCAGCGGGAAGCCCTGCTGCAGGCTGCTGACCAGGTTGGACAGCTCGTACTCGGTGAGGTCGCTGTCGCCCGGGTGCAGGGACAGCCGCGTGGAGGCGTCGATCACCCCGTTGCGGTGACACCAGGCCAGCAGTTCCACCAGTTCACGGGCCCGCTTGATCGGGGCGAAGTCGCGCCATTCGAGGGCGTTGAGGCTGCCCGGATAGAGCGCCCAGAGGGTCTCCCCTTCGCGCTCGGGGCTCGGGCTCTGGGCCAGGGTGAGGGTGTCCTCGGCCAGGTCCGGGGCGATGCCGGGGTTGATGAACTCCACCTTGCCCGCCTTGCGTTCGAAGGCGGCGTACAGGCGCCGACCGAGCACGCCCAGGTCGCGGCTGTTGAGCGAGCTGATGGCGTGCTGGGCGCGGGCGAATTCGGAGAGGAAGCGGTAGCTGTAGGTCAGCTCGTTGACCAGCGCCCGGCGCTCGGTGCCCACCTGGCGTACCTTCCATTGGCTGCGGCTGTCGAGCAGCACCAGTTGTCGGTCATCCCACTGCCACTCTCGGGTCAGGCGCTCGAACAGCAGGCGTTGCCAGCTCTTGGCACGGTTGCGTGGCGGGCGGCTGAGCTTCTTGTCGACCTTGAGGTAGAGGCAGCGGCGGATCAGCTCCAGGCGTTCGCGCTCGCCTCGGGCCAGCAGGTATTCCTCCAGCCGGCGGTAGACCACGATGTAGGGATCGAGCTCGTCCAGGTCCAGGTGGTTAGCGTACACCGCCTGCTTGAAGCGTAGCGACAGGCACTGCACCTTCGGGTGCTCGCTGGCGTAGACCTCGGTCAGCAGCAGCTTGAGCACCGACTTGTAGGGCGACTCGATGCCCTTGAACAGCTGCCACATGCCGGCGCCGACGAACTCGCCCACGGGGATGTGCGACAGGTGCCCCAGGTCCAGCACTTCCTCCGCACGGATGAAGCGGCGCGACAGCAGCTTGGCGGTGTAGTCGGCATAGCGACCCTCCTCGTACACCGGCACCAGCCACCATAGCGGCGTGCGCCCGCCGAGCCAGATGGCGGTGCGGTAGAACTCGTCCAGCAGCAGGTAATGCTGGGTGGTGCCGCAGTCGTCGGAGGTGAGGTGGGTCTCGCGGTCGCCCACCACGAAGCGGCGAGGGTCGATCAGGAAGAAATGCGCCTCGGCGCCCAAAGTCGCGGCCCAGGCTTCCAGCAGGTCGCACTTGCGGCGCAGCTCGGAGATGGCCGGAGCCGGTAGCTCCGGGTCGTGGCAGACCCACAGGTCCATGTCGCTTTGCTCGGCCTGGGCCACGGTGCCCAGGCTGCCCATCAGGAACAGGCCCTGGATCGGTGTCGGCGCCGAACCGCGCCGGGCCCTGTAGGCGAACGAGCGGGTCAGGCGCTGGGCTTCGGCGAGCACGTCGTCGTCCGGCTCATAGCCGCAGACCCCGGCGGGAGTCTGCCCCGAGACGTATCCCGGCAGCAGCGGGTGGTTGACGTGGAACAGCAAGGGCAGAAGACGCAGCACCATCTGCTGGCGACTGGAGAGGCCGAGCAGCGTGCGTTCGAGCCGGCCGGCATTGACTTTCAGGAAGCGCGCGCGCAGCTGGGTCAGGACCTTGCGGTCGATGCCGTCGTCGATGTCGGGGCGGATTTCCTGGGTGCGGGTCATCGGAGCGTCTGCCGGAAGAATGCGCACAGCCTACCAGCCGGCGATGCCGGCGGGCAGGGGCGTTGCGGGGCGAGACGTCGCGGGATCAGTTCGAAAGAGCGGGTGCGGTCGTGAGGATGGTCAACAGGCCTTGTGCGTGTTCGGCTGCGTCCAGGCCCAGGCTCGTGAGGTAGCCACCGTCGGGCTGGGTCAGCAGGCCCTTGTGGTGCAGGCGCAGGGAGGCTGCGATCAGGCTGGGGGCAGCATTGTTGTGGACCTTGAGGCCTTCCTGGGTGTTGTCCAGGTTGAACAGGGTCAGCAGTTCCAGTTCGGCGATCAATTCGGGGGTGTACGACGTCATGTGGGGCTCCTGGTCGTCCTGTGCCGGCCTTCGGACGGGCCGGCTCCCGCAGAGTGTAGTTGCGGATTCAGTCGCCTACGCCCCACTGCGACAGAATCGCGCGGTAGCGGCCGTTGCCCTGGATGATGGCCATGCCCTCGTCGAACCGCTGCAGCAGGGCCCGCGCGCCCGGATGCTGGCGCGAGAAGGACAGGTAGAGCTCAGGCTGGTGCAGGGTGGCGACGGCGGTGAAAAGCCCGCGCAGCTGGGGGTTATCGCGCACCAGGGCTTCAGTGGTGCTGCGGTAGGCGGCCACGTAGTCGACCCGATCGTGCTGCAGCATCAGGAAGCCGTTGATGTCCTTGCGTACCGCCACGCGCACCACATTGGCCAGGCTGTCGAAGGTTTCACCGTATTCGTAACCCACGGTCACGGCGACCCGCCGGCCGGCGAGCTGGCCGAGGTCGCTCACCGGCGTGGCACGGTAGGTGGGGGCCCAGAGAAGGATGTCGTCGCGGAACAGGGGATGCCGGGGCAGCAGGTAGTCACGTTCTATCTGGGGGTTGGGCGCAGTGTTGAAGCATCCCGCCAGGCGCCCGGACTGCGTCAGCTGCATGCATCGCGCGTAGGGATAGGGCACCAGTTCCACGTCCTCGCCCACGGCAGCGAATGCGGCTCGGACTATGTCGGCCGACATGCCTTGAATGCGCCCGTCCCGCCAGGCGGTGTAGGGATACCAGTCGTCCTCGGCGCCCACTTGCAGCGGCTCCGCTTTCGTCGTGTGGCTGCCAACCATCACCAACAGGAGCAGGCCCAGGCGGAGAAGGTCCCGGAGCGGGCGCGTCGAACGCTTGGCCATGCTGGGCTCCTGTCGGGAATGAGTGCGCGATGCTAGCGGCGGGAGCCCGCGCAAGCCGTGGCGCGGATCAATCCTGCGCGTCTTCCGGCAGCTCCGGCAGGGCGCGCAGTGCGTTTTCATACCAGTCCATGTCGAAGGGCTGGTCGGCCTCCAGGCGCTGGATGGCGCAGGCCAGCACCAGGGCCATCATCTGCAGGCACTCCTCGCGCTCGTAGCCCACCAGGGTCAGCTTGTTGAAGGTGGCCTTTGCCGCAGCGGGCTCGCCGGTCTCGATCTGGGTCTCGACGGCCTGGATCAGGGTTTCCTCGGCGAAGGCTTCTTCGCTGTCGTCGTATTCGCTCATGGCGGGTTCCTGTTCGGTTCGGATGCGCAGTGTGCCACGGCGGCTGGCTGGTCGCCGCCGTCCATTCACCGGATCGATGCAACTGGCAGGCCACCGGTGCCGCGGCTATAACTGGCCGCTCCACGCACTGGCCCAGGAGGCCCCATGCTCAAGCTCCACGGATTCTGCGTCAGCAACTACTACAACATGGTCAAGCTGGCCCTGCTGGAGAAAGGCCTGCCCTTCGAGGAGGTGAAGGTCCATGCCAGCCAGGAGCCCGCCTTCCTCGCCTACAGCCCGCGCGGCAAGGTGCCGGTACTGGAGACGGAGTACGGCTTCATCAACGAGACCAGTGCCATCCTCGATTACCTCGAGGAACGCTTCCCCGAGCCTGCGCTGCTGCCCGCCGAGCTGCAGGCCCGCGCGGTGGTTCGTGCTCTGGCTCGGGAGATCGAACTGTACATTGAGCTGCCGGCGCGCACCTGCTACCCGCAGGCATTCTTCGGCATGGCGGTGCCCGAGGCGATCCGCGAGAAGGCTCGTGCCGAGCTGATCGCGGGTTTCGCCGCGTTGGGCCGGCACGGGCGCTTTGCGCCCTATGTGGCCGGCGAGATATTCACCGTTGCTGACCTGTACTTCCTCTATAGCGTCGACCTTGCCTGCGAAGTGGGTCGCAAGGTGCTGGAGATCGACTTCCTCGCCGAGCTGCCGGCCGCTTGCGCGCTGCTCCAGCAGTTGGGGCAGAACCCCCACGTCCGGCGTATTGCCGAGGACAAGGCGCAGGACATGCCGGCGTTCCTGGCGATGATCAAGGCGCGGACCCAGGGGTAACAAAGCCGGGCAGCCTGCCGAGGAGCGTGTGCAGGTCTGCCCTTGACCTGATGCGGATGTAATGAATACCGGCGTTGGCGGGATCCTGCTGCTCGGCAATGACCCGCTCCCGATAAAGGCCATGGCGTGTCCAGGACCACAGGATGATGGAGCGACTCGGGTCCAGGGAAATCACGTTGCGCAACCGTTCCCGGTTGCCGTTCCAAAGTGTCTTGCGTGTCAGCAAGCGGCCCAGGGTGCGGGTGACGATCTGATACATCACCAGCGTCCGCGGCAAGTCGAGCCAGATCACCGTCTCGGCACGCGCAAGTATCAACGGCTGGGTGGCCGAGTAGCTGCCTTCCACTACCCAGCGTGGCTCGGCTAACGCCTGTGTGACTCGCTCGCGGAACTCATCGCGTGGCAGTGGCTGCCAGCCAGGTTGGTGGAATATGGCGTCCTGCTCGATATGCGGCAGCCCCAGACGCTGGCTGAGCAGCTTTGCCAGGTAAGTTTTGCCTGCGCCTGAGCCGCCGACGATGGAGATGCGCTGGCCGAACGAGCCCGGCCAGTTGGAGGGTGTTGCGGATTGCATGAGGCGTCCTTGCCGTCTTGGTTGTATCTCAGCGGCTGGCCAGCAGCTGGCGGCCACGGGCAACGGCGGCGCGGACCTGGTTCGGGGCGGTGCCGCCGATGTGGTCGCGGGCGTTGACCGAGCCTTCCAGGGTCAGCACGGCGAACACGTCATCGCCGATCTGGTCGCTGAAGCGGCGCAGTTCGTCGAGGCTCATTTCGGCCAGGTCCTTGCCGGACTCGACGCCGTACTTCACGGCATGGCCGACGATCTCATGGCAGTCGCGGAAGGGCAGGCCCTTGCGCACCAGGTAGTCGGCCAGGTCGGTGGCGGTGGAGAAGCCGCGACGGGCCGCTTCGCGCATGATCTCCCGCTTGGGCTTGATGGCCGGGACCATGTCGGCGAAGGCGCGGAGTGAGTCGCGCAGGGTGTCGGCAGCGTCGAACAGCGGCTCCTTGTCCTCCTGGTTGTCCTTGTTGTAGGCCAGCGGTTGGCCCTTCATCAGGGTCAGCAGGCCGGTCAGGTGGCCGAACACGCGACCGGACTTGCCGCGCACCAGTTCGGGCACGTCGGGGTTCTTCTTCTGCGGCATGATCGAGGAGCCGGTGCAGAAGCGGTCAGGCAGGTCGATGAACTGGAACTGGGCGCTGGTCCAGAGCACCAGCTCTTCGGAGAAGCGCGACAGGTGCATCATCGCCAGGGAGGCGGCGGCGCAGAATTCGATGGCGAAGTCACGGTCGGAGACGCCGTCCAGGGAGTTGCCGGAGATGGCCTCGAAGCCCAGCAGGCGGCAGGTGACTTCGCGCTGGATCGGGTAGGTGGTGCCGGCCAGGGCAGCGCTGCCCAGGGGCATGCGGTTGACCCGCTTGCGGCAGTCCACCAGGCGCTCATGGTCGCGGCTGAGCATCTCGAACCAGGCCAGCAGGTGATGGCCGAAGGTGACCGGCTGGGCAGTCTGCAGGTGGGTGAAGCCGGGCATGATGGTGTCCGCCTCGGCTTCCGCCAGGCCCAGCAGGCCCTCTTGCAGGCGGGTCAGCTCGGCGAGGATCAGGTCGATCTCGTCACGCAGCCACAGGCGGATGTCGGTGGCCACCTGGTCGTTGCGCGAGCGGCCGGTGTGCAGCTTTTTGCCGGTGATGCCGATGCGGTCGGTCAGCCGGGCCTCGATGTTCATGTGCACGTCTTCCAGGTCGACGCGCCACTCGAAGGTGCCGGCTTCGATCTCGGCCTGGATGTCCTTCAGCCCCTGCTCGATGGCATCGCGCTCTTCGACGGTCAGCACGCCGGCCTCGGCCAGCATGGTGGCGTGGGCGATGGAGCCCATGATGTCGTGGCGGTAGAGGCGCTTGTCGAAGTCGACGGAGGCGGTGAAGCGGGCGACGAAGGCGTCGACGGGCTCGCTGAAGCGGCCGCCCCAGGACTGGTTGGTCTTGTCGGTGCTCATGACTGGGCTCGATAGCTGGCAGTGGAGGAAGGCCGAGGGCCGTGATGGGGGCCGATGATAGCAGCCTCGTCGGCAAAACCGGTGTGCCCTGTTGGCGCGGCTGACCGGCCGGGGAGTGTCGGGTGCTTCACAGATTTGCAGTCGTGTCGGCGTTTCGGTGATCGATTTCGCCCGGCGAGTGCGTGCCGGCTTGCTGGCCATGCGCCGCCCGGTAACACTGCCCGGATGCCACGATCCCCTGCCCAGGGCCGCACAGCCGCCCCCGATGACGACTTCTTCCTGCCGGAGCTCTGCCAGCCGGAGGCCCTGCTCGGCCTGGTGCTGCTGGCGGAGCTGCTGGTACTGGTGCTGGTGCTCGCCGAACCGCTGGTGCCGGACTTCAACTGGATCCGCCTGGCGCTGACCTCGTTGTTCGTGCAGTGGATCGTCCTGCTGTCAGCGGCCCTGCTGTGCCGCCTGCGGCCATTTCTCGCCCGGCTGAGCCCGGCCACCGCCGGAGTCGCCTGCTCGTTCCTCGTGGTGGGGCTGACCCTGGCCTGCACCGCCGTGGCGGACTACTACGAACTCGGCGGGCCGCTGCCAAGAGCCGGGGAAGTGAATCTCTACCTGCGCCACGGGCTCATCAGCCTGATCATGTCGACCCTGGTGCTGCGCTACTTCTACCTGCAGAGCCAGTGGCGGCGTCAGCAGCAGGCCGAGCTGAAGGCGCGCATCGAATCCCTGCAGGCGCGCATCCGCCCGCACTTCCTCTTCAACAGCCTCAACAGCATCGCCAGCCTGGTCGCCACCGACCCGGTGAAGGCGGAGCAGGCCGTGCTGGACCTCTCCGATCTGTTCCGAGCCAGCCTGGCCAAGCCCGGCACCCTGGTGCGCTGGAGCGATGAGCTGGAACTGGCCAGGCGCTATCTCTCGATCGAGCAATATCGTCTCGGAGAACGGCTACAGTTGGAGTGGCAGGTTGACGATGTGCCTGATGATTTGCCGATTCCGCAACTCACACTGCAGCCGCTGCTGGAAAATGCCCTGATCTATGGCATCCAGCCGCGGATCGAGGGTGGGCTGGTGCGGGTCGAAGCCGAGTACCAGGATGGGGTGTTCCTGCTCCGCGTGAGCAATCCCTTCGATGAAGGGGCGGAAACCCGGCCTTCGCGCGGAACCCATCAGGCACTGACCAACATTGATGCCCGACTCACGGCACTTTTCGGCCCCGGAGCCAGTCTCAGCGTGGAGCGCCGTGACGGTCGCCACTTCACCTGTCTACGCTATCCTTGTGCGAGACTCACGCAGGAAGCCCGAGCAATATGAATGTCCTGATCGTCGATGACGAACCACTTGCCCGAGAGCGCCTCAGCCGCCTGGTCGGAGAGCTCGATGGCTACCGAGTCCTGGAGCCCGCCGCCACCAATGGCGAGGAGGCTCTCACCCTGATCGACAGCCTGAAGCCGGATGTCGTGTTGCTCGACATCCGCATGCCCGGGCTGGATGGCCTGCAGGTCGCTGGCCGACTTTGCGAGAGGGAGGCACCCCCGGCCGTGATCTTCTGCACCGCCCATGACGAGTTCGCCCTGGATGCCTTCCAGGTCAGCGCCGTGGGCTACCTGGTCAAGCCCGTCCGGCCCGAGGCCCTGGCCGATGCACTGAAGAAGGCCGAGCGGCCCAATCGGGTGCAGCTGGCTGCCCTCACCCGCCCGGCTGCGGAAAGCGGCGTGGGGCCGCGCTCCCACATCAGCGCGCGGACCCGCAAGGGCATCGAGCTGATTCCCCTGGACCAGGTGATCTACTTCATTGCCGACCACAAGTACGTGACCCTGCGCCACGAGCAGGGCGAGGTGCTGCTGGACGAGCCGCTCAAGGCCCTGGAGGACGAGTTCGGCGATCGCTTCGTGCGCATCCACCGCAACGCCCTGGTGGCCCGCGAGCGCATCGAGCGGCTTCAGCGCACCCCGCTCGGGCACTTCCAGCTCTACCTCAGGGGGCTCAATGGCGATGCGCTCACCGTCAGCCGCCGCCATGTGGCCGGCGTGCGCAAGCTGATGCACAACCTCTGACCGACCGCTGCCGGCGCGCGAGCCTTGCCTCGCGCGCCGGTCGTGCGTGGCCTGTTATCATGCCGGGCAGTCTCGCTTCCGGAATTCCTACATGCCCCGCGAAATCCGCATTGCCACCCGCAAGAGTGCCCTGGCCCTGTGGCAGGCCGAATACGTCAAGTCCGCCCTGGAACAGGCCCATCCCGGCCTGCGCGTCAGCCTGGTGCCCATGGTCAGCCGGGGCGACAAGCTGCTTGACGCGCCGCTGGCGAAGATCGGCGGCAAGGGCCTGTTCGTGAAGGAACTGGAAACCGCCCTGCTGGAGAACGAGGCCGACATCGCCGTGCACTCCATGAAGGACGTGCCGATGGACTTCCCCGAGGGCCTGGGCCTGTACTGCATCTGCGAGCGCGAAGACCCGCGCGACGCCTTCGTCTCCAACCGTTTCGACAGCCTCGATGCCTTGCCCGCTGGCAGCATCGTCGGCACCTCCAGCCTGCGCCGCCAGGCCCAGTTGCTGGCCCGCCGCCCGGACCTGCGCATCCACTTCCTGCGTGGCAACGTCAACACCCGTCTGGCCAAGCTGGATGCCGGCGAGTACGACGCCATCATCCTTGCCGCCGCCGGCCTGATCCGTCTGGGCTTCGAGGACCGCATCCGTTCCTCCATCAGCGTCGAGGACAGCCTGCCTGCGGGCGGCCAGGGCGCCGTGGGCATCGAGTGCCGCACCGCCGATGCCGAAGTGCATGCCCTGCTCGCCCCGCTGCACCACCGTGACACCGCCGTGCGGGTGAACGCCGAGCGCGCCCTCAACAAGCGCCTCAATGGCGGTTGCCAGGTGCCCATCGCCTGCTACGCCGTGCTCGAGGGTGACCAGCTCTGGCTGCGCGGCCTGGTGGGCCAGCCGGATGGCGGTCAACTGCTGCGTGCCGAGTCCCGCGCGCCGGCAAACGAGGCCGAGCAACTGGGCGTGCGCGTGGCCGAAGACCTGCTCGGCCAGGGCGCGGAAACCATCCTCAAGGCGGTCTATGGCGAGGCAGGCCATCCGTGACAGGCTGGCGCCTGCTGATCACTCGTCCTCATGACGACAGTGAGGCCCTGGCCGCCCTGCTGGCCGACCGGGGCGTGCATAGCGCCTGCCTCCCGCTGCTGGAGATCGAGCCGCTGGACGAAGCCCCCGGGCAAAGCCAGTCCCTCCTCGAGCTCGACCGTTACAACGCCATCGTCGTGGTCAGCAAGCCGGCCGCGCGCCTCGGACTGGCCCGTATGGACCGCCATTGGCCGCAGCCGCCCTCCGGTCCGGTGTGGTTCAGCGTCGGTGCTGGCACCGGCCAGGTGCTGGCCGAGCGTGGGCTCGACGTGCACTGGCCAACCGAAGGCGATGACAGCGAAGCCCTGTTGGCCTTGCCGCGTTTCACCGAAGCCTTCGCCGGCCCTGCGCCCCGTGTGTTGATCATGCGTGGCGAGGGTGGCCGAGAATTCCTGGGCGAGCGTTTGCGCGGCCAAGGCGCCTCGGTGGACTATCTGGAACTCTACCGCCGCCGTTTGCCGGCCTACCCGGAAGGCGCCCTGCCGCGCCTCATCCAGGCGGAACGCCTGAACGGCCTGGTGGTCAGCAGTGGACAGGGCCTCCAGCACTTGCTGGAGCTGGCGGCCGACGCCTGGCCGCGCCTGGCCCGTCTACCCTTGTTCGTTCCCAGCCCCCGAGTGGCCCAGTCGGCCCGGGACGCCGGGGCGCTTGATGTTGTGGATTGCCGCGGTGCCAGCGCCGCGGCTCTTTTGGCGGCACTGGAGAACCAGCCAGCCCCGGCCCCCTGATGCAAAGGATGGATACGTGAGCGAAGCAGACCTGGTGAAACCCGAGCAGCAATCCCCGGCTTCCGAGGCCGTCGTGCCCCCCACCGGCAAGCCCGCCACGCGAGGCAACGGCCTTGCCCTTCTCGCCCTGCTCATCGGCGCCGCCGGTGCAGGTGTCGGCGGCTGGAGCCTCTGGCAACTGCACACCATCGAGGCCCGTGGCCAGCAGCAGCAAAGCCTGGTGCAGGACGCCCAGGGGCGCGCCCAGAGCCTGGAACAGAGCGACAAGCGCCTGGCCGAGCGCATCGACCGCCTGCCGACCCCCGAGGAACTGGATGAGCGTCGTCGCCTGCTGGCGAGCCTGCAGAATGACCAGCAACGCTTGAGTCAGCGCGTGGAAAGCGTCCTCGGCGCCAGCCGCAAGGACTGGCGTCTGGCCGAGGCCGAGCACCTGCTGCGCCTGGCCAGCCTGCGCCTCTCCGCCCTGCAGGACATCAACAGCGCCAAGGCCCTGGTGGAAGCCGCCGACGACATCCTCCGCGAGCAGGACGACCCGGCCGCCTTCGGCGCCCGCGAGCAGCTTTCCCGCAGCCTCGAAGCCCTGCGCACCACCCCGCAGCCGGACCGCACCGGCCTGTTCCTCCAGCTTGGCGCCCTGCGTGAGCAGGCGGCCAGCCTGCAGCCCTTGGCCCCGGCCTTCGAGGACAAGGGCGGCGTGCTGCGCAACATGGCCGCCGAAGGCGACGGCGGCAGCTGGTGGGGCGAATGGCTGGAGAAGCTCTCCCACTACTTCCGCATCCAGTTCGACGCCGACCAGAACATCAAGCCGCTGCTCAGCGGCCAGGGCCTGTCCCAGGTCCGCCTCGCCCTCTCCCTGGCCCTTGAGCAGGCCCAGTGGGCCGCACTGCACGGTCAGACCCAGGTCTACCAGCAGTCGCTGAAACAGGCGCGGGATGTGCTGGACACCCAGTTCAACGACGAAAACCCCGAGAGCCGTGCCCTCATGGCGCGTCTTGGCGAGCTCGCCGAGCAGCCGGTCGAAGTGCACACGCCGGACCTGGCCCCGGCTCTGGAAGCCGTCCAGGCCTACCTTGCCCGTGGCCAGCGTATCGCCGAGCCCAAGGCCCCGGCACGGGCTGAGCCGGCCGCCAGCCAGGACCTTGAAGACACGCCGGCAGCGGAGGGCCAGGGCCAATGAGACGCATCGTCCTGATCCTCCTGCTGGTGGCCGCTGCGGTCGCCCTGGTGGGCGTCGCCGTGGTCCAGCACCCCGGCTACGTGCTGTTCGCCTACAAGGGCTTCCGCTACGAATCCAGCCTCTGGGCCTTCCTCGCCCTGGTGGCCGTGCTCGTCCTGCTGGTGTGGGGCGTGCGTCTGGTGCTGAGCCTGATCTTCGTCTCCGGCGGGGTGATCAACCCCTGGTCGCGACGCAATGCCCGGCGCCGTGTGCGCCTGGCCTCGGAGCAGGGCCTGCTCGACCTGGCCGAAGGCCGCTGGGCACGGGCGCTGCGCCACCTGCGCCGTGCCGCCGAGGCGGACCCGCAGCCGCTGATGTTCTACCTGGGTGCAGCCCGCGCGGCCAACCGCATCGGTCAGTACGAAGAGAGCGACCAACTGCTGGAGCGTGCTCTGGAGCGCCAGCCCCAGGCCGAGCTGGCCATCGCCCTGGCCCATGCCGAGCTGCAGCAGGAGCGTGGTGACCTGAACGGCGCGCTCGACACCCTCAAGGCCATGCACGAGCACCACCCCAAGCACCATCAGGTGCTGCGTCAGTTGGTCCAGTTGCAGCGCCAGCGTGGAGACATGGCGGCCCTGGTCGGTCTGGTTCCGGAGCTGCGCAAGAACAAGGCCTTGCCGGAATCGGAGATCGCCCAGCTGGAGCTGAGTGCCTGGAGCGAGCGCCTGGTGCATGCCGGGCAGGCCGGCTTGAACGAGGGCGAGAACGCCCTCAACCCCCTGATCCAGGCCTGGCAGCACCTGTCTGCCGCCCAGCGTGCCGAGCCGCGCCTGGTGCTGGCCTTTGCCGAGCAGTTGCGCCACCTGGGCGCCGAGCCCGAAGCTGAGGAAGCCGTGCGCATCGCCCTCAAGCGCGGCTACGACCGCGAGCTGGTGCGCTTCTACGGCCGCCTGCGCGGGGCTGACCCGGCGCGCCAGTTGCAGACTGCCGAAGGCTTACTCAAGGAGCAGCCGGGTGATCCGGTGCTGTTTCTCACCCTGGGCCGCCTGAGCCTGCAGAGCAGCCTGTGGGGCAAGGCCCGTGACTACTTCGAGACGGGCCTCAGCTTCGGCCGCGAGCCTGAGCTGTGTGGTGAGCTGGCACGGCTGCTGGCACACATGGGCGAGCTGGAGCGAAGCAACCAGTTGTTCCAGGAGGGGCTGGCGGAACGCCTGCCCCGCCTGCCGCAACCCGTCGATCAGCGCGCCTGATCGGCGCTGTAGCGAATGCGGTAGATCACCCCGGCCTGGTCGTCGCTCACCAGCAGCGACCCGTCCGGGGCCACCAGCACATCGGCAGGCCGGCCCCAGACCCGTTGTCCCTGCAGCCAGCCTTCGGCGAACACGCTCTGGCGTTTCAGGCTGCCATCCCCGTTCAGTTCCACGCGCTTGATGCGGTAGCCGATCTTCTGGCTGCGGTTCCATGAGCCGTGCTCGGCAATGAACAGGTTGTCGCGATACTCCGACGGGAACTGCGTGCCGGTGTAGAAACGCAGGCCCAGCGGGGCCACGTGGGGGCCGAGCTTGGCGACTGGCGGCACGAATTCGCTGCAGGCACGCCCGCCGAATTGCGGGTCGGCCACCGTACCGGCGTGGCAGTAGGGGAAGCCGAAATGCGGGTTGGTGGTGCTGATCCGGTTGAGTTCGCAGTCCGGCACGTCGTCACCCATCAGGTCGCGGCCGTTGTCGCTGAACCACAGTTCCCCGGTCCCAGGGTGCCAGTCGAAGCCGACGCTGTTGCGGATGCCCCGGGCCACCAGCTCCAGCCCGCTGCCGTCGGGGTTCATGCGATGCAGGGCGGCGTACAGGGCCGGGTCGCGCTCGCAGACGTTGCAGGGTGCGCCCACCGGCACGTACAGCTTGCCGTCGGGGCCGAAGGCGATGAACTTCCAGCCGTGGTGAGTCTCCGTGGGGAAGTCGGGGCCGACCTGTTCGGGACGGGGTGGCGCGTCCAGCCGCGACTCGATGTCGCGCAGGCGGAGGATGCGGCTGACCGCCGACACATAAAGGTCACCCTGGTGGAAGGCGACACCCACGGGCATCTGTAGGCCCTTGGCGATGATGCGTGCGTGACCGTTTGCCGGGTCCACTGCATAGACGTTGCCGGCGGCGTTGCTGCCGACGAACAGAGTGCCGTCCGCGCCCCAGGTCATTTCCCGGGCGTTGGGCACCTGGTCGCTGAGCACCTCGATGCGAAAACCCGGCGGCAGACGGATCTGCTCCAGGGGCAGCCGGGCCTCGGCCAGCAGCGGGGCGAGTAGCAGGAGCGGGATCAACCGACGCATGGCGTGCTTCTCCGGATGGGTACCCGGTGCAGACTAGTCCGTCGTCTTGAAAGGCCAAGGCCCTTCCTCTACCGTAACGGCCTTTCATTTCCCTGGGAGCCGCCATGAGCCTGGCCAGCCCGCGTCCGCTTTTCTTCGCCGCCTTCCTCGCCTGCGTCGCCGTGATGGCTGGCGCGCTCTATCTGGAGCACTTCGAAGGGCTGGCGCCGTGCCCGTTGTGCGTCGTCCAGCGCATCTTCATCATCCTGTTCGGCATCGCCTGCCTGGCGGCGGCGTTGCACAACCCGCAGGTCAAGGGCCGTCGCGTCTATTCGGTGCTGGCGCTGCTGTTCGCCGCCGGTGGTGCCGCCACCGCCGGGCGCCAGGTTTGGCTGCAGGGCGTTCCGGCCGACCAGTTGCCGGCTTGTCTGCCGAGCCTGGAGTTCATGATGGAGGCGCTGCCGTTCCAGGAGATCGTCAAGCTGATGCTCCACGGCACCGCCGATTGCGCCGAAGTCACCTGGACGCTGTTCGGCATGAGCATCCCCGAGTGGAGTCTGCTGGCCTTCGCCGGTTGCATCCTCTTCTCGCTGTACCAGCTATTGCGCCGCGCTTGAGTCCATTCCCCCGCCCTGTCTGGCTGCAATGAGCCAGACAGGGCGCGGTCCGACGATCAAACATCTGTATGAAATTTTCACGCCGGGTGCCTTGAAGGCATTTCGGCAGCGGCATACTCTGGCCCGCACGTGACGTCGGAAAGCTGCCGCTTCCATGTCCCGTCTCCCTTCATATGCCCCGATCGACAAAAAACCGTCTCGGTGCAGACGACAGCATCAATGTTTAGGGACGCGAGGTCATCATGCTCGAGAGCTGCAAGAACGCCCAGGAACGCTGGGGTGGCGTGCACCAGTTGATCGACCGCTGGTTGCAGGAGCGCCAGGAACTCATCGGCGTCTTCACCCGCCTGGACAACAGCCCCGAGGTGCCATCGCCCGGGGCGCTGCAAGGCTTCTGCGAAGTGCTGGTGGACTACGTCTCGGCCGGCCATTTCGAGGTCTACGAGCAACTGATGAACGAGGCACGGGCCTTTGGTGATCAGCGTGGCCTGGAGCTGGCCAAGCAGATCTACCCGCGCATCGAGGCCATCACCGAGGCCGCACTTGGCTTCAACGACTGCTGCGACGGCAGCGAGAACCGCGAGGTGTGCTTCAAGACCGAACTGAAACGCCTGGGGCAACTGCTGCACGAGCGTTTCGACCTGGAGGACTGCCTCATCGAGGTGCTGCACACCGCCCACCGGGACCAGGCGACTCAGCTCGTCTGATCACTTGGCTTCGAGCAGCTCCAGCTCGAACACCAGGGGCGCATGGGGTGGAATCACATCCCCTGCGCCCTCCGCTCCATAGGCTTTCGCTGAAGGAATCACCAGCCGCCAGCGTGCGCCCACCGGCATCTGTTGCAAGGCTTCCCGCCACCCTGCGATGACGCTGTCCAGGCGGAACCACTGCGGCGTGATGCTCTCGTCGAACACGCTGCCGTCGGCCAACTGGCCGCGATAGGTTACGCGCACCTGGCCGTTGGCCACAGGCATCGGGCCGCCGCCGTGGCGCAGCTCGGTCACCAGGATGCCGCCCGGCAGCTCCCTCACGCCGTACTTGCCCCGCTCCAGGGCCAGGAAATACTTCTCTGCTGTCTGCGCCCGCTTCGTGCTTGAGCCGGCCTGCTCCAGGCTCGCTTCGTGGTGTTCCAGGAGCTTGTCCATGCGCGCCGGGTCCAGCTCGGGCTTCTCGCCCTTGTAGGTCCGTGAGAGCCCACGCAGCAGCTCGTCCAGCGGCAACCCTGGCGCCTCGGCGCGCAGACGCTCGCCGATCTTCGCGCCCATGCTGTAGGCGAGGTCCTTCTGGTCGTCCGCCGCATGCGCGGCACCCAGCAGCAGGCACAGGGGCAACAGGGCGAGATGGCGCATGGAAGATACTCCAGGGGGCAGGGGCTGCGATTATGCCAGCGCCGTGAACCGGTGCGCGGCAGAGAGCTAGCGACGCATTGAATCGGGGACTAGTATGAGCCGCACCATCGATCGCCCGGAGGCGCGCCATGTCGGCCAAGAAGAAGCCCGTTAGCACCCCGCTGCACCTGCTCCAGCAACTGTCCCACAGCCTGATCGAACACCTCGAGAACGCCTGCAGCCAGGCGTTGGTCGATGCCGAGAAACTGCTGACCAAACTGGAGAAGCAGCGCGGCAAGGCTCAGGAGAAACTCCATGGCGCCCGCACCAAGCTGCAGGACGCCGCCAAGGCCGGCAAGGCCAAGGCGCAAGCCAAGGCGAAGGACGCCATCGCCGAGCTGGAGGATCTGCTCGAAGCCCTCAAGGCCCGCCAGGCCGAGACCCGCGCCTACATCGTCGAGCTCAAGCGTGATGCCCAGGAAAGCCTCAAGCTGGCCCAGGGCGTCGGCAAGGTGAAGGAGGCTGCCAACAAGGCCCTCGCCGCCCGTGAAGTCAAAGCCAAGCCAGCCGCCAAGGCCGCTGCCAAACCTGCCGCCGCCAAACCGGCTGCCAAGGCCGCGAGCAAGCCGGCTGCGGCCAAACCCACCGCCAGCAAGGCCGCCGCGAAACCCGCTGCCAAGCCTGCCGCGAAGGCGCCGGTCAAGGCTGCAAGCAAACCGGCCGCCAAGCCGGCCAGCAAGCCTGCCGCTGCCAAACCGGCTGCAGCTGCCAAGCCTGCCGCCAAACCAGCGGCTGCCAAAGCCGCGGCCGCCAAGGCTCCGGCCAAGGCAACCGCTGCCAAGCCCGCTGCCGCCAAGCCTGCTGCTGCGAAACCCGCAGCCAAGCCGGCCGCGAAACCCGCTGCCAAGCCCAAGGCTGTAGCCAAGGCCCCTGCCGCCAAGCCGGTTGCACCCGCCGCGGCTCCGGCTGCTCCTGCTGCGGCCCCCGAGTCCGCCGCGCCGGCGACGCCGTCCGCCTAAGGCATCCGGCCTGCGGCGCGCAGCCGATCCAGCGCGTCGCAGGCCTTCCTGGCATCCCCAGCCAAGGCCTCCAGCCAACCGTCCTGCTCGTTCTGGCCTGCCGGCCAATGCGCGGCAGCCTGTTCCAGGCGCGCCAGCAACGCGCGTTCCGCGTCCAACTCCAACTGCTTCAGCCGCTGCCGCAGGGCCGCCAGTTCCCCATCCTGTTGCGCACCGTCTCGCCAGTCCTGGCGCAGGCGACGCAGGGGCATCACCACGTCCCGCTGCCAGGGGGCCGCAAGATCGCGCAAGGCGTCGCAGCGCTCGGGCGTGCAGGTGACGCCGCGCGCCTCCAGCCAACGGGCTGCCAGCAACAGGCAGACGTCCGCACCCTGCTCCTGAAGTGTCAGACAGGCCGCCTCGACGCTGGGCCGGGCATAGAGTTGCAGGGCGAAATTCCATAGATCGGGGGGCATGGCGAGTACCGGGCGGTGGCGGAATGAAGCTGATAAACTCCGCCGCCATTATGATCCGACTCCAGAACCTCACTCTACAGCGCGGTCCCCAGCGCCTGCTCGAAGGCGCCGAACTGACCCTGCACACCGGCCAGAAGGTCGGCCTCATCGGCGCCAACGGTGCCGGTAAATCCAGCCTCTTCGCCCTGCTGCGTGGCGAGCTCGGCCCCGACGCCGGCGACTGTTTCGTGCCGGCCGACTGGCGCATCGCCCACATGCGCCAGGAGGTGGACACCCTCGACCGCCTGGCGGTGGACTACGTTCTCGACGGCGACGTGCACCTGCGCCGCGTGCAGGCCGAACTGGCTGCCGCCGAGGCCGGGCATGACGGCACCGCCATCGCCCGTCTGCACATCGAGCTGGACAGCGCCGACGGCTACACCGCCGATGCCCGCGCCCGCAAGCTGCTGGCCGGCCTGGGCTTCACCGCCGAGCAGATGGACCGCCGCGTCGGCGATTTCTCCGGTGGCTGGCGGATGCGCCTCAACCTGGCCCAGGCGCTGATGTGCCCGTCCGAGCTGCTGCTGCTCGACGAGCCCACCAACCACCTGGACCTCGACGCCATCCTCTGGCTGGAGGAATGGCTCAAGGGCTACCCCGGCACCCTGCTGCTGATCTCCCACGACCGCGACTTCCTCGATGCCGTGGTGGATAACGTCGCCCATCTGGAACAGCAGAAGCTGACCCTCTACCGCGGCGGCTACTCGGCCTTCGAGCGCACCCGCGCCGAGCGCCTGGCCCAGCAGCAACAGGCCTACGAGAAGCAGCAGGCCCAGCGTGCCCACATGGAGAAGTACATCGCCCGCTTCAAGGCCCAGGCCACCAAGGCCCGCCAGGCGCAGAGCCGGATCAAGGCCCTGGAGCGCCTGGAGGAACTGGCGCCCGCCCACGTGGATTCGCCCTTCGACTTCGTCTTCCGCGAGGCGGACAAGATCTCCAGCCCGCTGCTGGACGTGTCCGAAGGCCAGCTCGGCTACGGCGACAAGGTGGTGCTGCAGCAGGTCAAGCTGCAGCTCGTCCCCGGTGCGCGCATCGGCCTGCTCGGCCCCAACGGCGCGGGCAAGTCCACCCTGATCAAGACCCTTTCCGGTGAGCTGGCGCCTGTCGCCGGGCGCCTGGCCCGTGGCGAGAACCTCGCCATCGGCTACTTCGCCCAGCACCAGTTGGACTCCCTCGACCCCAAGGCCAGCCCGCTGCTGCACCTGCAGCGTATTGCCCCGGCCGAGCGCGAGCAGACCCTGCGCGACTTCCTCGGCGGTTTCGACTTCCGCGGCGACCGCTGCGACGAGCCGGTGCTGAACTTCTCCGGCGGCGAGAAGGCGCGCCTGGCCTTGGCGCTGATCGCCTGGCAGAAGCCCAACCTGCTGCTGCTCGACGAACCCACCAACCACCTGGACCTGGAAATGCGCCTGGCGCTGACCATGGCCCTGCAGGAGTTCGCCGGCGCGGTGCTGGTGGTCTCCCACGATCGTCACCTGCTCAAGAGCACCACCGACGAGTTCTTGCTGGTGGCCGACGGGCGCATCCAGCCCTTCGATGGCGACCTCGACGACTACGCCCGCTGGCTCGTCGACTACCGTGCCCGCCAGGCCCCGGCCAGCAGTGCTCCGTCGGTCCCCAATGGCGCCGGCACCGACAAGCGCGCCCAGCGTCAGGCCGCTGCCGCCCTGCGTCAGCAACTGGCGCCGCACAAGCGCGAAGCGGAGAAGCTGGAGAAGGAACTGGGTGCCCTGCACGGAAAACTTGCCGCTGTGGAAACCCGTCTGGGCGACTCCGGTGTCTACGAGGCCTCGCGCAAGGACGAGCTGCGCGACCTGCTCGCCGAGCAGGCGAAGCTCAAGACCCGTGAGGCCGAGCTGGAGGAGAAATGGCTGGAGGCCCTGGAGCTTCTTGAAAACCTGCAGAGTCAACTGGAGGCCAGTGACTGATGGAAGACCTGGTCCTGTTGACGGCCTGGAGCGAGCCCCTGATCCGAGCGGCGCAGGTGCTGCTCATCCTGATTCTCGCCTGGCTCGTGCAGCGCATCGTCACCCGCGGCATCACCCGCCTCGGTGCGCGTTATCCACAGCTGCCCCAGGAGCTCCTGCTGCCCCTGCGCGGCCTGCTGCGCTGGCTGATCCTGGGCAGCGCCTTCATGTTGGTGCTGGAGCGTCTCGGGGTGTCCGCCGAGGTGTTGTGGACGGCGCTGACCGGCTTCACCGCCGTCGCCGCGGTGGCCTTCTTCGCCATCTGGAGCGTGCTCTCGAACATGTTCTGCGCGGTGCTGATCTTCTCCCTCGGGCCGTTCCGCCTGGGCGATGTGGTGGAGGTGGTGGAGAGCGCCGACAAGCCCGGCGTGAAGGGCCGAGTGGTGGCCATCAACCTGTTCTACACCACCCTGCAGGACGTCGCCGAAGAAGCGGCAGGTGCCATGATCCAGGTACCCAACAGCCTGTTCTTCCAGAAAGCCGTGCGCCGCTGGCGCTGAGCGCCGGCCGGGGGCTGTGCAGCGCCCGGCGCGCGGAGTAGTCTGCCTGACCCCAACCCTGAAACTCCTGAGGTCCTGCCATGGCTCTACACACCTGGCTCGCTTTTCTGGTCGCCTGCTGGGTGATCAGCCTGTCCCCCGGCGCGGGCGCCATTGCGTCCATGTCGTCCGGCCTGCAATACGGCTTTCTGCGGGGCTACTGGAACGCCATTGGCTTGCAATTGGGCCTGGCCCTGCAGATCGCCATCGTCGCCGCCGGTGTGGGCGCCATCCTCGCCACCTCGGCCATGGCTTTCGGCCTGATCAAGTGGTTCGGCGTGGCCTACCTCGCCTACCTGGCCTACCGCCAGTGGCGCGCGCTGCCCAGTGACCTCGACGCCGGCTCCGGCGAACGTCCTCTGGGGCGGCCGCTGACGATGGTGCTGCGCGGCCTCCTGGTCAACGTGAGCAACCCCAAGGCGATCATCTTCATGCTCGCCGTGCTGCCGCAGTTCATCGACCCCCATGCGCCGCTGCTGCCGCAGTACCTGGTGATGGGCGCGACCATGATCACCGTGGACCTGATCGTCATGGCCGGCTACACCGGCCTGGCTGCCAAGGTGCTGCGCCTGCTGCGCTCCCCGGCCCAGCAGCGCACCATGAACCGTACCTTCGCTGCGCTCTTCGTCGGCGCTGCCGCCCTGCTGGCCACCGTGCGCCGCACCCCGGCGTGATCCAGTCGATGCGCCAAGCGTGACCCGGCGCCGCGACAGCGCGGCGCTCGGCCAATAGGCTGCCGGTCTTCCCTTCCGGAGCACCGGCATGCCGCCATCCCACACCCGCGCCGGGGTCTACGGCGATTCGCCCGACCTCGCCATCGCCCCCGTCAGCCACCCGCCGCTGGAGCGTGCGCTGCAGGCCGCCTGCCGTGACATGGGATTGACCGAAGCCTACCTTGCAGCCCTGCGCGACCCCGCCATTGGCCCCGAGCCGCGCCTGTTGCTGGGCGTTGCCGGCTCTGACCTGGGCGGCCGCCAGCGCCTGGCGACGCTGGTGGCACAGATGCTGCCGGACGCGTTGGAGCTGGACCTGATCGAACTGGAGGATGACAGCCTCTCCAACGCCCTGCGTGAGTGCTGCGAGGCGTTCTACCGGGGCTGAGGAATTGGGCGAGCGGCCTGCGAGGACCGCCCGCCGTGCCGGGTCAGCGCAGGATGCGCGCCGGCTCGTCCGGCGGCAGCGCCGGCTGCATGGGCTGGACGTCGAAGGTGGTGGTGCCACCGCCCAACTGCTCTTCCATCTGCCGGGCGACGTCTTCGCCCAGCGAGCGCGACACCTCGCGCACCACACGGCCACGGTTGTGGCTGATGCGCGCATCAAGGCCGTTCACCAGCTTCACGTCCTGGGCTTCGCCCATGGCGGTGAAGGCCGAAGACACCTGGAAGGTCTTGGTGTCGATCAGGCTGAAGTCCGCCACCAGGGTCAGACCCAGCACGCTGGAGTAGCTGTCGGTGTTGTCGAGGGCGTTGGTGTCCTGGCGGAAGTCCGCGTCCGACACGGTGCCGAACAGCACGTAGTCGGCACCGGGGAACTGCCCGTCACGGATGCGCTGGATTACGTCGTAGATCGCCTGGCTCTCCGGGTCGCCGCTGAAGGGGCGGGCCTGGACGAGCTGGAAGCGCCCGCGCTTGATGATCTCGCCACGGATGTCCCCGGAGAACTTGCGCAGCTCGCCGCGCTCGACGTAGCTGTAGTTGCCCTCTTCCTCGTGGTAGCTGCTGGAGGAATGCCCGGTGTAGGGGCCGTACTGGGCGTTGTCCTTGGAGTCTACGGTGCGGAAGTACTGGCTCACCTGTTGCTCGTAGGCCAGGTCCGCCACCGCCACCTTGGGTGCGGCCTGGCTGGCGAAGGCCAGGGCCGCGGCCAACAGGCCGATCAGTGCTCGCATGGATCAGCGCTCCGTGGTCTTGCGGATTTCCTTCTCGTCCATCCACTCCGCCAGCCCGCTTTCCACGTCGATCAGTTGCAGGCTGAACTTGTAGAACACGTCCTTGTAGTCGCTGTTGCGCTTGACGATGGAGCTGATGGCGCCTTCGAGACGGTACTTGGCGGCGATCATGTTGCCGGTCTTGGCGACGGTGGAGTTCTTGTACAGGCCGCTCTGGTTCTGCAGCTTGAGCTGGTCCACCTGGCTTTGCATGTCGGTGTTGTCGCTGGCGAAGCGGGCGGTGCCGGACTTCAGCAGCTGGGTCTTGATGCTGGTGGTGATTTCGCGGGTGTCGATGTATTCGCTGGTCTTGTTCTTCACGTCGTAGATCTGGATCACCGGGCGGCCGCGCAGTACGCCGGACTGGGCCAGGGAACGGGTCATGGACTCGGCGATCATCTGCAGGTCGGTGGAGCCGAATTCGTTGGTGATCAGCTCGACGGCTTTGCTGTCGCCGTAGCTGATGTTGCCACCGCCGAGTACCGGCGAAGGCTTGGAGGCGCAGCCGGAAGCAGCGATGACGAAGGCGGCAATGCAGGTGGTGCGGAAAAGGCGCATGGGGGCTCTCGCTTGACGGTCGGGTTCAGGGTCAGTCAGGGGTGTTCATTTCCAGGCGGAAGTCGGTGGCCTGGGGCACCGGCGCGATGGCGGGCAGGTAGGTGGTCTGCGAGCCGTAGAGGGGCAGGGCCTTCCAGGCTTCCTCGCCGGCGACCGGGAAGCCGTCCTTGTCCAGCCAGGCGAAGCGGTAGTAGAGGGTGCGGTTCTGCTTGTGGGTGTTGACCAGCTTCACCTTGACGGTGAGAAAACCGTTCTCGCGGGCGACGCGCATGGTGTCGACCTCGATGTCCTCCACTTCGCCCATGGGGGCCAGCTTGCTGGAGGCTGTTTCGTGGCTGCAGCCGGTGAGCAGGGCCAGGGTGAGCCCGGCGATCAGTAAGGTGCGCATGTGTGTCCTCAGGGCATGTGGGTGCTGGCCACGGCGGGCACGCCGGGCGTTGGGGTTTGGGTGGCGGCGCCGTGGGCGAAGACCTGCCCGGCCACCACGCGGACGGGGATGACCTGGTAGGGCCGCTCGACCTTCAGGTCCAGCTCGGCGAGCCCGTGGGCGGTGGGCAGGGTGAGGCGGTGCTCGCCCCGGCTCAGGCGCAGGCGGGCGACGCGGATGCTGTTGGGCAGGGTGCGCCAGGTGCGCTCGTCGGCACCTTCGGTAAGGGTCGACATGACGCCCACGGCGAGGCTCGCCCAGGGGTTGCCGTTGTCGTTCAGCTGCTTCTGTGCCACCCCACGGGAGACGGCGCGCACGGTGGTGCGCAGGATGATCCCGGGCATGTCGTCCAGCAGGGCGCGGTAGGACATGGCGCGGATGCTGCCCAGCTCGGTCAGTTCGGCGGCCTCGCCGTCGATCAGCAGGTCGGAAGGCGGGCGGGTGGTGTTGTCGTCCCGCAGCACCGGGAAGGACACGGTGCTGACCACCAGGCCGGAATCCAGGGGCAGCGGCAGGGGGATGCGCACCGAGTCGCGGGCCGGTGCGAAGCCGCTCTGGATCACCACCAGTACATCGCTTTCGTCCGCCTCCGGCGGCGGTGAGTCGAGGTCCAGCAGGGCCTGCTCCAGCAGCGGCGTCTCAGGGCGCAGCTCGGCGGCCTTGCGGTAGCCGGGGGCGGCCAGGCCGCGCTCGCCGAGGGCTTCGTAGACGAAGCCGGCGAGGTAGTGGCTGAAGGCGCTCTGGTAGCTGTTCTTCAGCCCCAGCACCTCGGGGGAGTTGAGGGCACCCACCGGGTAGCCGTTGAGGTCCTTCAGCTCGGTGGTGATGCCCTGGCGCTCGGCTTCTTCCTCACGCTCTAGGTATTCCTTGTCGCGCAGTTCGGCGATCAGCGCCTCGCGCTCATGGGTCTTCTTGATCTCGGTGCGGGCGCTGTCGAAGTCGTTGAGCGCCAGGTCGTTGAGGGCCATCTGCGTGGTCAGCATGACCTTCTCGTAGTCGTAGCCCTCGTAGCGGCGCATCTTGTCGTTGATCAGGTAGGCGCTGAACTCGGCGAGGTAGCGACCGGGGTCGGCCTTGACCGCCTCCTCCCACTGGTACACCTGCTGGTCGGCCTGGCGCCAGGCGGCCTGGCTGCCGGCGAAGTCGCCCCGGGAGCGCAGCAGTTCGCCCTTCTCCAGGTAATACAGCAGGTCCTTGTGCTCGCCGCCGTTGTTGGCTTCGAGCAGGCCGATGGCACCGTCGACGTTGCCGCTGGCGAGGTACTGGCTGGTTTCGGTGAGTTCGCTCTGGTAGCTGCGAAAGACGGTACAACCGCTGAGCGCGAGGGGGATGCAGACCGCGAGTGCGGTGAGTGCACGGGGGAACATGGCGACCTCTTCCAATCCTTGATACTGCCAGCCGGTGAGGGCTGATCCAGGCGTGCACTGGCTGTACGGTGGCGTCCTGCCAATCCCCACGCGAGGGGGCTGCGTCTCGGTGTCGGGGCGCAGCCGGCGCAGTATATGCGAAAAGGTCGGGCGCTGATGGCGCCTTGGTGGCAGTGTGACGGCGTACGATTCGTCTCCCGTCGGCGTCGGAGCCCGTCCGCTGGCATACTGCGCACCCATTCCCTTGCAGGAGACGCCGATGCGCGTGTGGATCGATGCCGATGCCTGCCCCCGGGCAGCCAAGGACCAGGTCATCAAGTTCGCCCTCAAGCGCCGCTTCGAGGTGGTGCTGGTGGCCGGCCAGAGCCAGGTCAAACCGACCTTCGCCTGTGTGCGCCTGGTGGTGGTGCCCAGTGGGCCGGATGCGGCGGACGACCACCTGGTGGAGCAGGCCGAGCCAGGCGACCTGGTGATCTGCAGTGATGTGCCGCTGGCTGACCGGCTGATCAAGAAGGGCGTGGCGGCCCTCGACCCTCGAGGCCGTGAGTTCGACGAGCGCAACATGGGCGAGCGCCTGGCAGTGCGCAACCTGATGACCGACCTGCGCGACCAGGGCCAGATGGGCGGCGGCCAGGCTCCCTATGGCGAGCGCGAGCGCCAGGCCTTCGCCAATGCGCTGGACCGCCTGCTGACACGCCTCAGCCGGGGCTGATCAGCCGCAGAGGTAGGTACCCGTCCCCACCGCCACCAGCGTGCCGTCGTCGGCATGCAGTTCCGAGCGCACCACCGCCACCTTGTTGCCCGCACGCAGTGGCACTGCCGTGGCGGTGAACCGTGCGCCGCGCCCGGGGCGCAGGTAGTCGATGCGCAGGTCGATGGTGCCGAGCTTCGAGAGCCGCGCCATGCGCTCGCCGGTGGACAGGTGCTGGTGCCGCTGGAAGGCGCCGATCAGCGCCATGGCGCCGCCGGTCACGTCCAGCAGCGAGGCGATCACGCCGCCGTGGAGGATGCCGTGGACGAAGTTGCCGATCAGTTCGGCCTTCATCGGCAGGTGCATGATCACCCGCTCGGCGGACAGCTCGTCGAGCTGGATGCCGAGGGACTGGTTGAAGGGGATGCGCTCGAAGAACTGGCGCACCGCGTCCTGCAGCTCCGGGGTGAGGATGAAGGTGTTGTCGGGCATGGCGCACCTGGGCACGAAAGGCAGGGATTCGACGCTGCCGCAGCCGAAGGTGCTCGGACAAGGGGGTTGGCCCGTGCAGCAGAGGGAATGGCCGGATCGGCCTGGAGGGGCGGCCGGGCGGCCGCCCCTCACGGGTCAGACGCGGGTCAGGCGTGGGTCAGTTCCAGCACCCGGTCCACCAGCTTGTAGATGCCGGAAGCGGCTTCGCTGATGGATTGCGCCAGCATGTAGGCCGGGGTGCTCACCAGCTTGCGGCCCTCGTCCTCGACGATGTCGCCGACGGCGCACTCGACGTGCTGGGCGCCCATGCTTTCCAGGGCCTGGGCGGTGTCGGCGTCGTTGCCGATGGTGCAGGCAACGCCCTCGCCGTAGATCTTCGCCGCCAGGTGCGGTGCGATGCAGATCAGGCCAACGGGCTTGCCGGCCTGGGCGAAGGCCTGGGCGGCGGCGAGCACATCCGGCTGGACCTGGCAGGCGGGGCCGTTGAAGGCGAAGTCGCTGAGGTTCTTCGCGGCGCCGAATCCACCGGGGATGATCAGCGCGTCGAAGTCCTCGGCCTTCAGCTCGCGCACGTCCTTCACGGCGCCACGGGCGATGCGCGCGGACTCGGTGAGCACGTTGCGGCTCTCGGGCATTTCTTCGCCGGTGAGGTGGTTGAGCACGTGGTGCTGGGCAACGTTGGGGGCGAAGCACTGCACCTTGGCCCCGCGCTGGTCCAGGCGCAGCAGGGTGATGACGCTCTCGTGGATCTCGGCGCCGTCGTAGACGCCGCAGCCGGACAGGATGACGGCAACGTGCTTGTTCATGGTTCTCTCCTTTTCACGGGGCTGCCCCCAGGGTCTCCTGGAGGAAGGCCTGGGCCTGCCGATGGGCATCCTCGGCCAGCCCGGGTTGGTAGGTATTCAGGTCACTGCGCTGGTCGAACACATGGCCGGCCCCGGCGTACTGCACCACCTGCAGCCGCTGCGGCGAAAGCCCCTCCATGGCCGATAGACACTGGCGCGGGTCGGTGATTCGATCCGCCGTGCCGAGGAACATCAGCACCGGGGCGCTATGGGCCACGCCCTGGCGCAGGTGGGCGGGAAAACCGCAGTAGGGGTAGAAGGCGATGGCGCCGCGCACGCCGTCGAGCACGCCCTCCCCTGTCGCTGGGAAACCGTGGCCGGCGGCGCCGTCGTAGGCGAGCGCGTCGAGGACGGTCCAGCCGCCATGAGAGTAGCCCAGCAGGGCCAGGCGCTGGCGGTTCACCTTGGGCATCGCGCGGGCCAGGTCGAGGGCGGCGTAGACATCCAGGGCGCGTTCGTTGCCCCACAGGCGTTTGCCGTCGCAGACCGGGTGCCAGTCGTGGATGCCGCGGGCGCCGAAGCTGTCGACGAACAGCAAGGCATAGCCCTGGGGCAGCAGCCAGTCGCGGACGTTGTCGACGAAGCCGGGGCTCTGCCCGCTGCAACCGTGGAACACCAGCACCGTGGGGAACGGGCCGTCACCGGCGGGGGTGTACAGGCTCAGGTGGTCGGCCAGGCGCTGGCGCGCGGTGGGCAGGTCGTCCGCCACCGGCAGCATGGCCTGGCGGTAGGGGTAGAGGCCCAGCAGGGCGGCGCTGGCGGTGGCCAGCAGGAGAAGCGAGAGCAGTCGTCTGAGAGGTGTACGCATCTGTCGTCATATGCCAGTCGGGCTGTCATGCCGCGCCAGGGGCTGCGGGCCGCTCGGGCGTAGCATCGAGGCTGGCAATCCTAGCCCCTGCAACGTCCGAACGATACGGCCTTCCCATGAATTACGTCCTTTATGCGGTTCCCGTGTTCTTCCTGCTGATCGGTCTCGAACTGCTCGCCGATCGCTGGCGCGGCGTGCGCACCTACCGCACTGCCGATGCGATCAACAGCCTCAGCGCGGGGGTGTTGTCCACCACCTGCGGCCTGCTCACCAAGACGGTGGGTGTGCTCACCTACACCCTCGCCTGGCAGCACCTGGGGCTGCTGGCGCCGGACCCGACCAGCCCCTGGACCTGGGTGGCGGCCTTCGTCTTCTACGACTTCTGCTACTACTGGAACCACCGCCTGGGCCATGAGCGCAACGTGCTCTGGGCGGCCCATTCGGTGCACCACCAGAGCGAGGAGTACAACCTCTCGACGGCACTGCGCCAGACCAGCACCGGTTTCATCTTCGGCTGGATCTTCTACCTGCCGATGGCCTTGGCCGGCATCCCGCCGCTGGTGTTCCTGACGGTGGCGGCGATGAACCTGCTCTACCAGTTCTGGGTGCACACCCGCCATGTGCCGAAGCTGGGGCCGCTGGAGTGGGTGTTCATCACTCCGTCCAACCACCGGGTGCACCACGCGCAGAACCCGGTGTACATGGATCGCAACTACGGTGGCGTGTTCATCCTCTGGGATCGGCTGTTCGGCACCTTCCAGGAGGAGCTGGACGAGGAGCCGGTGGTGTTCGGCGTGACCACACCGTTGGCCAGTTGGAACCCGTTGTGGGCCAACCTGCAGGTCTACGCCCAACTGTGGCAGGACGCGGCGCGGGCGCGCTCCTGGTGGGACCGGCTGCGCATCTGGTTCATGCGCACCGGCTGGCGACCGGCGGACGTGGCCGAGCGCTATCCGCTGGCCAAGCCGGATCTGGCCCGCTTCCGCAAGTACGAGGTGCCGCTGCCGCCGGCTCGCACCGCCTATGCGGGGTTGCAGTTCACGCTGTACCTGCTGGGGGGCAGCTACCTGTTGGCAAAAGGGGACGGGATGGGGCTGCCGGCATTGCTGCTGGGCGGGGGGTGGCTGGCGTTCGGCCTGTTCGCCATCGGTGCCTGGCTGGAGAACCGGCCCTGGGCGATGGGGTTGGAGCTGGCGCGGCTGGCGTCCTGTGGGGTGCTTGTCGGCGTGGCTGGACCGGTGGGGCTGGCTGTGGTGACGATGCCGGTCGGGGTGGGCCTGGGGTTGTACCTGATGGTCAGCCTGGGGCTGCTGGCCGGGCTGCGCATGGCCCGGCCGATGACGGCCTGAGTCAGCCTTGCTCGCGGCTTTCCTTGCGACGTTCCTCACGGTTCGCGCGGCTGCTGCGGATGCGGCGGCGCAGCCAGAGCACCAGGCCGATCAGCACCAGGCCACCCAGTACCATCAGCTCGTAGCGCTTGAGGTTGCCGAGCATGCCTTCGAGCACGGCGCCGAAGTGGTAGGCGGCAAAGCCCAGGGCCAGGGCCCAGACAATGGCACCGATGCCGTTTAGGAGGAAATAGCGCAGCGGCGGGTAGCCGGAAAGGCCGATGGCCACCGGCATCACGGTGCGCAGGCCGTAGACGAAGCGGAAGCTCAGTACCCAGATGTCCGGGCGCCGGCGGATGTGGTCCAGCGCCTTGTCACCCATGGCCTGCCAGCGCGGCCGGCGGGCGAGGATCTGGCGGCCCTTGTGGCGACCCAGGTAGTACCACAGCTGGTCACCGGCATAGCTGCCACAGAAGGCGGTGGCCACTACTGCGTTGATGTCCATGTAGCCGCGGAATGCGAGGAATCCGGCCAGGACGAGAATGGTCTCGCCCTCGAAGAAGGTACCGAGGAAGAGGGCGAAGTACCCGAAATCCTGGAGGAATTGTTGCAGCATCATCAGGCAGCGCGGCAAAAATGAACGCGAAGCCTAACCGGGATGCGGTTGCGGGGAAAGCTCCCCGGGTTGGCCAATGGCCAGCCGATGGTCGGCTTGTGAACCCGTCGGGGCTTGCGCGGTCGGCTTTTGCGTCTGTCGACGCGACCAAGGGTCGCTGTTATGCATTGTTACCATTCGGTCATAATCGGCCGCTTAAAATGTCGCACTGTGTCCGCCCCCCGGACCCTGGAGTATGCCGTGAGCTTTACCCCCGCCAACCGCCTGTTCCCTGCTACCCGCCTGCGCCGCAACCGCCGTGATGATTTCTCCCGCCGCCTGGTGCGTGAGAACACCCTGACCGTCGACGACCTGATCCTGCCGGTGTTCGTGCTCGATGGCGAAAACCGCCGCGAAGCCGTGCCCTCGATGCCGGGCGTGGAGCGCCTGTCCATCGACCTGCTGCTGGACGCGGCCGAGCATTGGGTGGCCCTGGGGATCCCGGCGCTGGCGCTGTTCCCGGTGACCCCGCTGGAGAAGAAGTCCCTCGACGGTGCAGAAGCCTGGAACCCGGACGGCATCGCCCAGCGCGCCATCCGCGCCCTGCGTGCCCGCTTCCCGGAGCTGGGAGTGATCAGCGACGTGGCCCTGGACCCGTTCACTACCCACGGCCAGGACGGCATCCTCGACGAGGACGGCTACGTCCAGAACGACATCACCGTGGACGCCCTGGTCAAGCAGGCCCTCTCCCATGCCGAGGCGGGCGCCCAGGTGGTGGCCCCCTCCGACATGATGGACGGCCGCATCCAGGCCATCCGCGAGGCCCTGGAACTGGCCGACTTCCCCAACGTGCGGATCATGGCCTACTCAGCCAAGTACGCCAGCGCGTACTACGGCCCCTTCCGCGATGCTGTCGGTTCGGCCGCCAACCTGGGCAAGGCCAACAAGGCCAGCTACCAGATGGACCCGGCCAACGGTGATGAAGCCCTGCACGAAGTGGCGGCGGATCTCGCCGAAGGCGCCGACATGGTCATGGTCAAGCCGGGCATGCCCTACCTGGACATCGTCTGGCGCGTGAAGGACGCCTTCCGCGTGCCGACCTTCGCCTACCAGGTCAGCGGCGAGTACGCCATGCACATGGCGGCCGTCCAGAATGGCTGGCTGAGCGAGTCGGTGATCCTCGAATCGCTGACCGCATTCAAACGCGCCGGCGCCGATGGCATTCTTACCTACTTCGCGGTGCGTGCCGCAGAAATGCTCAAGAAGGGAGCCTGACTCCCCAGCAGGAACTTGAATGAACACCGACGGATTGAATACAGCCGTAACTCCCGAAAACCAGACCACCCCGGAGCAGTCGGAGGTGGAGGCCCAGGTTCCCGCACCGGCTCCTGTGGAGGCACCGCCGCCACCCGCGCCGATCCCGGGGCTGGATGACAGCAGCCTGTACATTCACCGGGAGCTGTCGCAGCTGCAGTTCAACATCCGTGTCCTGGAGCAGGCACTCGACGAGACCTACCCGCTGCTCGAGCGTCTCAAGTTTCTGCTGATCTTCTCCAGCAACCTCGACGAGTTCTTCGAGATCCGCGTCGCCGGCCTGAAGAAGCAGATCAATTTCGCCCGTGAACAGGCCGGCGCCGACGGCCTGCTGCCGCATCAGGCGCTGGCCCGCATCAGCGAGCTGGTACACGAGCAGGTGGGCCGGCAGTACACCATCCTCAACGACGTGCTGTTGCCGGAGCTGGCCAAGCACCAGGTCAACTTCATCCGTCGTCGCTACTGGACCGCCAAGCTCAAGACCTGGGTGCGTCGCTACTTCCGCGACGAGATCGCGCCGATCATCAGCCCCATCGGCCTCGACCCGACCCACCCCTTCCCGCTGCTGGTGAACAAGAGCCTCAACTTCATCGTCGAGCTGGAGGGCGTCGACGCCTTCGGTCGCGATTCGGGCCTGGCCATCATCCCGGCGCCGCGCCTGCTGCCGCGGGTGATCCGCGTGCCGGAGGACATCAGCGGGCCGGGGGACAACTTCGTGTTCCTCTCCTCGATGATCCACGCCCACGCCGATGACCTGTTCCCCGGAATGAAGGTGAAGGGCTGCTACCAGTTCCGTCTGACCCGTAACGCCGACCTCTCGGTGGACACCGAGGACGTGGACGACCTGGCCCGCGCGCTGCGGGGCGAGCTGTTCTCCCGTCGCTACGGCGATGCGGTGCGCCTGGAGGTGGCGGACACCTGTCCGAAGCACCTGTCCGACTACCTGCTCAAGCAGTTCGGCCTCTCCGAGGGCGAGCTTTACCAGGTCAACGGGCCGGTGAACCTGACCCGCCTGTTCAGCATCACCGGACTGGACAGCCACCCGGAGCTGCAGCACCCGAGCTTCACGCCGGTGATCCCGAAGCTGCTGCAGAAGGCCGAGAACCTGTTCAACGTGGTGGGCAAGCAGGACATCCTGCTGCTGCACCCCTTCGAGTCCTTCACTCCGGTGGTCGACTTCCTGCGCCAGGCGGCCAAGGACCCCAACGTCCTTGCCATCAAGCAGACCCTGTACCGCGCCGGTGCCAACTCCGAGATCGTCGACTCCCTGGTGGAGGCGGCGCGCAATGGCAAGGAAGTGACGGCGGTTATCGAGCTGCGCGCGCGCTTCGACGAGGAATCCAACCTGCAACTGGCCAGCCGCCTGCAACAGGCTGGCGCTGTGGTCATCTACGGCGTGGTCGGCTTCAAGACCCACGCCAAGATGATGCTCATCCTGCGTCGCGAAGGCGGTGAGCTGCGTCGCTACGCCCACCTGGGTACTGGCAACTACCACGCCGGCAACGCGCGCCTGTACACCGACTACAGCCTGCTGACGGCGGACGAGCCCCTCTGTGAGGACCTGCACAAGCTGTTCAACCAGCTCATCGGCATGGGCAAGACCCAGCGCATGAAGAAGCTGCTGCACGCGCCCTTCACGCTGAAGAAGACCATCCTCGACATGATTGCCCGCGAAGCCCAGCACGCCAGCGAGGGCAGGCCGGCGCACATCATGGTGAAGGTCAACGCGCTGACCGACCCGAAGGTGATCCGCGCGCTGTACAAGGCCAGCCAGAGCGGCGTGAAGGTCGACCTGGTGGTGCGTGGCATGTGCTGCCTGCGCCCGGGTATACCGGGGGTGTCCCACAACATCCAGGTACGCTCGATTATCGGCCGCTTCCTCGAACACAGCCGGATCTACTACTTCCTCAACGACGGCGACGAGAAGCTCTACCTCTCCAGCGCCGACTGGATGGAGCGCAACCTCGACATGCGGGTGGAGACCTGCTTCCCGGTGGAAGGCAAGAAGCTCATCACCCGGGTGAAGAAGGAGCTGGAGACCTACCTGGCCGACAACACCCACAGTTGGGCGCTGCAGCCCGATGGCCGCTACCTGCGCAACAGCCCCAGCGGCAACCAGAACCCGCGCAACGCACAGGCCATCCTGCTGGACAAGCTGCTCAACCCGCCGATCAGCGCACGCTGAGCGCGCACATGAAAACGGGGCCTTCGGGCCCCGTTTTGCTTGCCTGGCGAATCGCTCTGGTCAGTGCACGCTGAAGGTGAAGTCGATGCGCTTGAGCCAGGTGGCTTCCTGTTCGAAGTCCGCCTGGGTCAGTGGGTTGGCCGCCAGCCAGTTTTCCGGGAACTGCACGTCCAGGCTCTGCGGGCCCACCTTCAGACGGACCTGTGGGGTCTCCTGGTTGGTGCGGATGTGGTGGAAGAGGATGGCGAAGCGCAGCAGCACGCAGAGGCGGATCAGCTTCTCGCCCTCGTCACCGAACTCGGCGAACTTGTCCTTGGGGATATTGCGTCGGTGGCCGCGCACCAGCAGGGCCAGCATCTGCTGGTCCTGGCGGGAGAAGCCCGGCAGGTCCGAGTGCTCGATCAGGTAGGCGCCGTGCTTGTGGTACTGGTAGTGGGCGATGTCCATGCCGATTTCGTGGACGCGCGCGCCCCACACCAGCAGGTCGCGGTGCCACTCGTCGTCCAGTTGCCAGTCGCCGGCCACCTGCTCCAGGGCTTCCAGTGCCTTGGCCTCGACCCGTGCCGCCTGCTCCAGGTCCACGTGGCAACGCTCCATCAGCGCGCTCAGGGTGCGCTCGCGCACATCCTCGTGGTGGTGGCGGCCCAGCAGGTCGTAGAGCACGCCCTCGCGCAGTGCGCCTTCGGAATGGGTCATGTGCTTGAGTTCGAGGGCCTCGAAGATGGCTTCGAGAATCGCCAGGCCGGCCGGGAAGATGGCGCGGCGGTCGGGCTTGATGCCGTCGAGGTCGATCTTCTCCACCTCGCCCAGCTTGAACAGCTTGCGCTTGAGCCAGGCGATGCCTTCCGGGTTGACCTCGCCGCTGCCCAGGCCGGCGGCCTGGATTGCCAGCCCCACCGCGCGAATGGTGCCGGAGGCACCCACTGCCTGCTGCCAGCCGAGGCGGCGCAGGCTGTACTCGATGCCCATCAGCTCCAGGCGGGCGGCGGTGTAGGCCTGGGCGTAGCGCGCCGGGGTGATCTTGCCGTCGCGGAAATAGCGCTGGGTGAAGCTGACGCAGCCCATCTGCAGGCTCTCGCGCAACTGCGATTCGAAGCGCTGGCCGATGATGAATTCGGTGCTGCCGCCGCCGATGTCCGCCACCAGGCGCTTGCCGGGGGTGTCGGCGATGCTGTGGGACACGCCCAGGTAGATGAGGCGAGCTTCCTCGCGGCCGGAGATCACCTCCACCGGGTGACCGAGGATGGCCTCGGCGCGGCGGATGAATTCGCTGCGGTTGCGCGCCTCGCGCAGGGCGTTGGTGCCCACCACGCGCACCGCGCCTTCCGGCAGGCTGTTGGTCATCTGGGCGAAGCGCCGCAGACAGTCGAGGCCGCGTTGCATGGCCTCTTCGCTGAGCACGCGTTCTTCGTCCAGGCCTGCGGCCAGTTGCACCTTGTCTCCCAGGCGCTCGAGGATGCGGATCTCACCGTGGTCGACCTTGGCCAGCACCATGTGGAAGCTGTTGGAGCCGAGGTCGATGGCGGCGATCAGGGAAAGGTTGGCGGGGCGTCGGGTCGAGGGCATGGTCCGGTGTCTCGTTTCTTAACCGCGCCATCCTGCCACGATCACGGTGACACGCCAACGCACGCCTTCCCCACAGACCGTCTCTGCCTACCGGCCGGTGCCCTGTCCCGCTACTCCAGTCGCACCTGTGGCGCACGCGACCGATTGCCGCGCAGCCTTCTCGATCAGCCATCGATCAGCTTTTGCCGGCACGGCCATAGGCACACTCAATCGGCCGCGGCTTTCGGTCACGCCCGAGGCCGGCTATGATGGCCGCCTATTTCCGCTTCCGAATCCACGGAGAACATCCATGAGCGAACTCATCTCCCACGTCACCGACGCCAGCTTCGAGCAGGACGTACTGAGCGCCGAGGGCGCGGTGCTGGTCGACTACTGGGCCGAATGGTGCGGTCCGTGCAAGATGATCGCCCCGGTCCTGGACGAGATCGCCAAGGACTACCAAGGCAAGCTGAAGGTCTGCAAGCTGAACATCGACGAGAACCAGGACACCCCGCCGAAATACGGCGTGCGCGGCATTCCGACCCTGATGCTGTTCAAGAACGGCAACGTCGAGGCCACCAAGGTCGGTGCCCTGTCCAAGTCCCAGTTGGCTGCCTTCCTGGACGCCAACATCTGATTTTCCCTCCGGGAATCTCCGTAGAAACCCCGCTCGAAGCGGGGTTTTTTGTCGGTACAGTACTGGACTCCCCCGAAACCCGGTGTTAAATTCGGGCCCGCAGCGTCATTCCGCTGCCCTCTGCAAGCCGCCGTCGACGCATTCCAACTCGAATCACGCGCAGCGACCTGTCGCCTCCCTCGGCGCGGCCTCTCAAGCTCACAAGCTTTCCTTCCCTCATTTCTCATCTACGTCATTCCTATGAATCTGACCGAACTCAAGCAAAAGCCGATTGCCGAACTGCTGGAAATGGCCGAACAGATGGGCCTCGAGAACATGGCCCGTTCGCGCAAGCAGGATGTGATCTTCGCCCTGCTGAAAAAGCACTCGAAGAGCGGCGAAGAAATTTCGGGCGACGGCGTGCTGGAGATTCTGCAGGACGGTTTCGGCTTCCTCCGCTCCGCCGACTCCTCCTACCTGGCCGGCCCTGACGACATCTACGTCTCGCCCAGCCAGATCCGCCGCTTCAACCTGCGTACCGGCGACACCATCATCGGCAAGATCCGCCCGCCGAAAGAGGGCGAGCGCTACTTCGCGCTGCTGAAGGTCGACTCGATCAACTTCGACCGCCCGGAAAACGCCAAGAACAAGATCCTGTTCGAGAACCTCACGCCCCTGTTCCCCAACGAGCGCCTGAAGATGGAAGCCGGCAACGGTTCCACCGAAGACCTCACCGGCCGCGTGATCGATCTCTGCGCCCCGATCGGCAAGGGCCAGCGCGGCCTGATCGTCGCCCCGCCGAAAGCGGGCAAAACGATCATGCTGCAGAACATCGCGGCCAACATCACCCGCAACAACCCCGAGTGCCACCTGATCGTCCTACTGATCGACGAGCGCCCGGAAGAAGTGACCGAAATGCAGCGCACCGTGCGCGGCGAAGTGGTCGCCTCCACCTTCGACGAGCCGCCGACCCGCCACGTGCAGGTCGCCGAGATGGTGATCGAGAAGGCCAAGCGCCTGGTCGAGCACAAGAAGGACGTGGTCATCCTGCTGGACTCCATCACCCGCCTGGCGCGTGCCTACAACACTGTGATCCCCAGCTCCGGCAAGGTGCTCACCGGTGGTGTCGACGCCCATGCCCTGGAGAAGCCCAAGCGCTTCTTCGGTGCCGCCCGTAACATCGAGGAAGGCGGTTCGCTGACCATCATCGCCACCGCGCTGGTCGAGACCGGCTCGAAGATGGACGAGGTGATCTACGAAGAGTTCAAGGGCACCGGCAACATGGAACTGCCGCTGGACCGCCGCATCGCCGAGAAGCGCGTGTTCCCCGCCATCAACATCAACAAGTCCGGTACCCGCCGCGAAGAGCTGCTGACTGCCGAGGACGAACTGCAGCGCATGTGGATCCTGCGCAAGCTGCTGCACCCGATGGACGAGATCGCCGCCATCGAGTTCCTGCTCGACAAGCTCAAGGACACCAAGACCAACGACGAGTTCTTCATGTCCATGAAGCGCAGCAAGTAACAGGTCGTGGTACCACGAAGGCCGGGGAAACCCGGCCTTCGCGTTTCCGGGTGTTCTTCGTCCTTCTGGAAGGCCCCCATCGGCGCTAAACTCTGCGCCCCGACCTGCACGCCTCGAGAGGCTCACGCATGCAGTATCGCGACCTGCGCGAATTCATCAGCGGCCTGGAACAGCGTGGCGAGCTCAAGCGCGTCACCGCCCCGGTCTCGCCGATCCTGGAAATGACCGAAATCTGCGACCGCACCCTGCGCAAGCAAGGCCCGGCGCTGCTCTTCGAAAACCCCACCGGCTACGACATCCCCGTGCTCGGCAACCTGTTCGGCACGCCCGGGCGCGTGGCCCTCGGCATGGGTGCGGACGACGTTTCCGAACTGCGCGAGATCGGCAAGCTGCTGGCCTTCCTCAAGGAGCCCGAACCGCCCAAGGGGCTCAAGGATGCCTGGTCCAAGCTGCCGATCTTCAAGAAGGTCATCAGCATGGCGCCCAAGGTCCTCAAGGACGCCCCCTGCCATGAAGTGATCGAGGAAGGCGACGACGTCGACCTCGGCAAGCTGCCGATCCAGCACTGTTGGCCCGGCGATGTGGCACCGCTGATCACCTGGGGCCTGACCATCACCCGCGGCCCCAACAAGGAGCGGCAGAACCTCGGCATCTACCGTCAGCAGGTGATCGGCCGCAACAAGGTCATCATGCGCTGGCTCAGCCACCGTGGCGGCGCCCTGGATTTCCGCGAGTGGTGCCAGAAGCACCCGAACACGCCCTACCCCGTCTGCGTCGCCCTCGGCGCCGACCCCGCGACCATCCTCGGCGCGGTGACCCCGGTGCCGGACACCCTTTCCGAGTACGCCTTCGCCGGCCTGCTGCGCGGCCACCGAACCGAGCTGGTCAAGGCCATCGGCTCCGACCTGCAGGTCCCGGCCAGTGCCGAGATCGTGCTGGAAGGCGTGATCCATCCCGGCGAGACGGCCCCGGAAGGCCCCTACGGCGATCACACCGGCTACTACAACGAGGTCGACACCTTCCCGGTGTTCACCGTCGAGCGCATCACCCGCCGCCGCAAGCCCATCTACCACAGCACCTACACCGGCCGCCCGCCGGACGAGCCGGCCATCCTCGGCGTGGCGCTGAACGAAGTCTTCGTGCCGATCCTGCAGAAGCAGTTCCCCGAGATCACCGACTTCTACCTGCCGCCCGAAGGCTGCTCCTACCGCATGGCGGTGGTGACCATGAAGAAGCAGTACCCCGGCCACGCCAAGCGCGTGATGCTCGGCGTCTGGTCGTTCCTGCGACAGTTCATGTACACCAAGTTCGTTATCGTCACCGACGACGACATCAACGCCCGCGACTGGAACGACGTGATCTGGGCCATCACCACCCGCATGGACCCCAAGCGCGACACGGTGATGATCGACAACACCCCCATCGACTACCTGGACTTCGCCTCGCCCATCTCCGGCCTCGGTTCCAAGATGGGCCTGGATGCCACCCACAAGTGGCCGGGTGAAACGACCCGCGAGTGGGGTCGCGCCATCGTCAAGGACGATGCGGTAACCCGTCGCGTGGACGAAATGTGGTCCAGCCTGGGTATAGATTGAGCACAGGGGCCAGGGCGCCCCTGAACGCCCGCCATAACAAAGAGAACACCTCTTGAGAGTGACCTTGCAGCCCTCCGGAGCGGTCCTGCAGACCGCCCCCGGGGAAAACATCCTCGCCGCCGCCCGGCGCCTGGGCTACGACTGCCCGCAGAGCTGCCGCAACGGCAATTGCCACGTTTGCGCCGCCCTGCTGGTGGAAGGCCGGGTGCGCCAGGGCGGCCGCGAGCTGGACCATGGCGAGCTGTTCACCTGCCTCGCCGAACCGCTGGAAGACTGCGTCCTGCACTGGGACGGCGTGCTCGCCCCCGGCGAACTGCCGGTGCGCAGCCTGAGCTGCCAGCTCACCGCCTGCACCCCGGTCGGCGGGGATGTCTGGCGGGTCGGCCTGCGTGCACCCGCCGGCAAGCCGCCGCGCTACCACGCCGGGCAGTACCTGCTGATCGAGCGGGACGATGGCGAAGCGTCCGCCTTCTCCATCGCCTCCGCCCCCAGCGCCGGGCGTGAACTCGAACTGCACGTCCTCGGCCGTGAGCCCAGCGCTGCCGCCCTCCTGCAGCAACTGCAGCGCGACGGCCTGGCGCGGGTACGCCTGCCCTTCGGCGATACCCACCTGGCCGAGCTGCCCGACGGCCCCCTGGTGCTGATCGCCGCCGGCACCGGCATGGGCCAGATGCAGAGCCTGATCGAACATTGCCGCGCCGCCGGGTTCGCCCACCCCGTGCACCTGTACTGGGGCATGCGCCGGCCGGAGGACTTCTACGAGCTGGCGCACTGGGACGACTGGCAGGGCCTGCCGAACCTCACCCTGCACCGGGTGGTCAGCGACCCCTGCGACTGGCCCGGCCGCCACGGCCTGCTGCACGAGGCCGTGCGCGAGGACTTCCCCGACCTCAAGCCGTTGCACGTCTACGCCAGCGGTTCGCCCGCGATGGTCTACGCCACCCTCGACGCGCTGGTGGAAGCCGGCATGGATGCCCACCAGATGCGCGCCGACGTCTTCGCCTACGCGCCCCGCTGAACCCCGCGACGCCGGGCGTGCCCGGCGTCAGGCCAGCTCCGGGAACTCCCGACGCAGCTCCGCCGACAGCCAGTCGATGAACCACTCCACGTCCGTGCTGTGCGGCCCGGGCGGCAGCAGTGCCTGGTAGCGCTCCAGCGGCGCCTGCAGCGGTAGCGCGCGCACCAGGCTGCCGGCGGCCAGCTCCTGGTGCACCAGCACCTCGTTGGCCAGGGCGATGCCGTGGCCCTTCTCCGCCATGCTCAGGGCGTGGTCGTTGCTGATGTAGAGCACCTCGGAGCTGACCCGCAGCGGGCAGCCCAGCGCCGCCAGCCAGGCGTTCCACCACTCGCCGTCGTCGACGTGGATCAGCTTGTGCGTCGCCAGCTCCACCGGGCCCGCCAACGGGCCATGGGCGGCCAGGTACGCGGGCGAGCAGACCGGGAACACGTTTGGGTGCAACAGGGTGACCGTGCGGCGGCCGTACTGCCCGGGCAGGCCGTAGGCGATGCCCAGGTCCGCCCGCTGGCCGTCCACCGCCTCGAAGGTGGGGTTGGGCTCGATGGCGATCTTCAGCCCCGGTCGCTGTTCCCGCAGGGCCTCCAGGCGCGGCATCAGCCAGCGCTTGGCGAAGGCCGGCACCACCATGATCTTCAGCCAGCGCGCCGTCCCGCCCGGGGTCAGCTCGTGGCCGGCATCGGCGATCTGTTGCAGGGCACTGGCGATCTTCTCGTAGTAGCGCTGCCCGGCCGGGGTCAGCGACACGCCGCGCGGCGTGCGGTCGAACAGGCGCACTCCCAGCCACTCCTCCAGCAGCTTCACGTGGCGGCCGACGGCCGGCTGGGTGACATGCAGGTCCCGCGAGGCGGCAACGTAGCTGCCCAGGCGGGCGGCGGCCTCGAAGGCACGCACGGCATTGAGCGGCGGTAGGCGCTGGATCGACATGGCTGAAGGGCTCGCGGTGAGGTATTAAATTTTTTAACAGCGACTGTAAGAAAATTGAGCTTTCTGCTCAACCGCGTTTCTCCGACCATCCGTCCCCAGCAGCCCCACAACAACCGGGCCCCGAGCCCGACGCTGCACCTGTCTCTAGTCCTGCCAGAACAACGACAAGACCCCTCGCCCACGCGGTGCAGGGGAAGGAACCGGAGGTATTCATGAGTGCCCTGCACAGCCCGTCGACCACCGCGGCGGTGTCCATCCGCGCCGTGCGCAAGGTCTACGGCGACCCCCAGAGCGGCCCGGTGGCGCTGAAGCGCGTCGACCTGGATATCCGCGACAACGAGTTCTTCACCCTGCTCGGCCCGTCCGGCTGCGGCAAGACCACCCTGCTGCGCATGATCGCCGGCTTCGAATTCCCCACCGAAGGCGAGATCCGCCTGTTCGGCGAAAACATCGCCGACCGGCCGCCCTACGCCCGCCCGGTGAACACCGTGTTCCAGCACTACGCGCTGTTCCCGCACATGACGATCGCCGAGAACCTCGCCTTCGGCCTGGAATCCCACCCCATGGGCCGGCGCCTGAGCAAGGCCGCCGTGGCCGAGCGGGTGCGCGAGATGCTGGCGCTGGTGCAGATGGAGGCCTTCGCCGAGCGCCGCCCGGCCCAGCTCTCCGGCGGGCAGCAGCAGCGCATCGCCCTCGCCCGTGCCCTGGCGCCGCAGCCCAAGGTGCTGCTGCTGGACGAGCCGCTCTCCGCCCTCGACCTGAAGCTGCGCCAGGCCATGCGCGAGGAGCTGAAGAGCATTCAGACCCGTACCGGCATCACCTTCATCTTCGTCACCCATGACCAGGAAGAGGCCCTGGCCATGTCCGACCGCATCGCCGTGCTCGCCCAGGGCGAGGTGCAGCAGGTGGGCGGCCCGGACGACATCTACGAGCGCCCGCGCAACCGCTTCGTCGCCGACTTCATCGGCGAGACCAACTTCCTCCCGGCCTGCCTCGAAGCCCTCGACGACCAGGGCGCGCGCTTCCGCCTGCCCGGTGGCGCGGTGCTCCAGGCGCCGGCCTGCGACGGCCTGGCCGTCGGGTCCGAGGCCAGCCTGTCGGTGCGCCCCGAGCGCCTGCACCTGCTGGCGGATGCCACGCCCGACAGCCTGCCGTGCCAGGTGCTGGCACGGGTCTACCTGGGTACCGACCTGCAGTACCGCGTCGCCCTGGACGACGGCACGCCGCTCACCGTGCGCCTGCCCAACAACGCCATCCAGGGACGTCAGCCCGAGGTGGGCGCCCGTGCCGGCCTGCGGGTCGAGCCGGGCAGCGCCTGCGTGCTGCTGGACTGAGGAGGACAGGACCATGCGCACCCCCACCCACAGCCTGGAACGCCGCCGCGCCCTGGCCAGCCTGCTCGGCGTTTCGCCGGCGCTGGTCGCCATCGGCCTGTTCCTGGTGGTGCCGATCCTAATCGTGGTCGGCTACTCCTTCATGCAGGCCAACCCCTACGGCGGAGTGAACCCGCAGTTCAGCGTCGAAGCCTACGTATCGCTGCTGTTCGAACGCCAACTGGACGACAGCCTGGCCTTCGCCGATGCCTACCTGGTGATCGCCCTGCGCTCCATCGGCATCGCCGCCGCCACAACCCTCATCACCCTGCTGGTGGGCATTCCGGTGGCCGTCTGGCTGGCGATGCAGCCGGCGCACCGGCGGGGCCTGCTGATCTTCCTCATCACCGTGCCGTTCTGGGCCAACCTGCTGATCCGCACCTACGCCTGGATCCTGCTGCTGCGCGGCACCGGTGTGGTCAACGGCACGCTGATGGGCCTCGGCCTGATCCACCAGCCGCTGAACCTGCTGTACACCGACGGCGCCGTGCTGCTGGGGCTGGTGTACACCTACGCGCCCTTCGTGGTGCTGCCGATCTACGCCACCCTGGAGCGCATGGACCTGCGCCTGCTGGAGGCTGCCCAGGACCTCTACGCCGGACGCTGGCGCACCCTGCGCAAGGTGGTGCTGCCCATCGCCCGGCCCGGTATCCTCGCCGGCGCCATCCTCACCTTCGTGCCCTGCCTGGGGGCGATGGTGGCTCCTGAGCTGCTTGGCGGCGGAACCCGGATGATGCTGGGCAACCTGATCTTCCGGCAGTTCAGCGACGCCCGTAACTGGCCGCTGGGCTCCGCCCTGTCGCTGGTGCTGATGGCGGCGGTGATGCTGGTGCTGATGGTCTACGCCTGGCGCGCCGGCCGTGCGGCGGGAGGTGCCCGATGATGCGTGCCCTGTTTCGCAACCGTCGCCTCGGCGTGCGGGACTTCCCCGGCTTCGGCGCCCTCAGCCTGCTGTTCTACCTGTACCTCTACGCGCCGATCCTGGTGCTGGTGGTGCTGTCGTTCAACGTCAACCAGTCGGCCACCGTGTGGACCGGCTTCAGCCTGGACTGGTACCGCGCCGCCTTCGCCAACCAGGCCCTGCGCCAGGCGGCCGGCAACAGCCTGCTGATCGCCGTGTGCGCCAGCCTGGCAGCCACCGCCATCGCCACCCTGGCGGCCCTGGGCACCTCACGCGGGGCGCGCTTCAAGGGGCTGCGGCTGTCCATGGGGACGATCATGCTGCCGCTGGTGCTGCCGGAGATCGTGGTCGGCGTCGCCACCCTGGCGCTGTTCTCCACCCTCGGCCTGTCGCTGGGCTACGGCAACCTGATCATCGCCCACACGGTGTTCTGCATCCCGTTCGCCTACCTGCCGATCCGCGCCCGGCTGAACGACATGGACCTGTCCCTGGAGCAGGCCGCCGCCGACCTCTACGCCGGCCCCTGGCGGACCTTCCGCAAGGTCACCCTGCCGCTGCTGGCGCCGGGCATGGTCTCGGGGCTGATGCTGGCCTTCATCGTCTCGCTGGATAACTTCGTGATCTCGATGATGGTGGCCCAGGCCGGCACCACCACCCTGCCGATCTTCATCTTCGGGCTGTTGCGCATGGGCGTGACGCCCGACGTCAACGCTGTTTCCACCTTGATCCTTGGGGTCTCCGTGCTGTTCGTGACCCTCTCTTATCTGCTCGGCAAGAAGAAGGCCTGAGCCCAAACCGGAGCAAGACGATGAACACACTGAGCGCTGTTGCAGGTATTTCGCTGGCCCTGGGCCTGGCGTCGGCCACCCAGGCGGCCGAGCAGTTGAACGTGGTGAGCTGGAGCGGCTATTTCTCGCCGCCGATCCTGGCCAGGTTCGAGCAGGAGACCGGCATCAAGGTCACCGTGGACTCCTACGACTCCAACGAGACGCTGCTGGCCAAGCTCAAGCAGGGCGGCGCCGGCTACGACGTGGCCATCCCCTCCCACCAGTTCGTGCCGATCCTGGTGCAGGAGAAGCTGCTGGAGCGTTTCGACCCGGCCGGCCAGCCCTACTACGCCAACATCCAGGACCAGTTGAAGAAGCCCGCCTGGGACCCGGAAGGCGCCTATGCCGTGCCCTTCATCTGGGGCACTACCAGCGTGGTGCTCGACCGCGCCCGCTACGACGGCCCGGCCGACAGCTACGCCGTGCTGTTCACCCCGCCCGCTGCGTTGCAGGGGCGTATCAACATGTTCGACTCGGCCAGCGAGGTGATCGACACCGCCAGCCTCTACCTGGGCATCCCGCTGTGCAGCGAGGACCCGAAGCAGATGCAGCAGGTGCTGACGCTGCTGAAGAACCAGAAGCCCTTCGTGAAGACCTACAGCTCCAAGGCTGGCTCGATCCGCGAGAACCTGGCCTCGGGCGAGGTGGACATGTCGATGTTCTGGGGCGGTTCGTCCATGCGGGCGCGGGAGATGAAGCCGAGCCTCGCCTACCTCTATCCGAAGGAGGGGGTGATGGCCTGGGTGGATAACCTGGTGATCCCCGCCGGGGCGAAGCACCCGGAGAACGCCAAGCGCTTCATCGCCTTCCTCAGCCAGCCGGAGAACGCGGCGCTGACCCAGAACTTCCTCAAGCACCAGAGCCCGATCAAGGGCGTGGAACCCTACCTGGACGCCAGCCTCAAGGATGCGCCGGAACTGCACATTCCCGAGGGCACCCGCGTGGTGTTCAGCCAGACCTGCGGCGAAGGGGCGATCCGCCTGGCCGACCGCATCTGGACCAGCCTGATGCGCTGACCCGACTCACCCGACGCCTGACGATGCGCGCCTGCCCCGGCAGGCGCAGCGGCATCGCTCGCCTCGGCAACGCGCCCGCACCGCGAGCGACAAGACCCGAACCCCGATGGAACTGGAAGAAGGCTGCACGCCATGAGCCCGAACACGCTTCACCCCGAACTCGTCCAACTGCAGGCCCATGAGCTGGCCGAGCGCATCCGCCTGCGTCAGGTGTCCTGCCGCGAGGTGATGCAGGCCTACCTGGCGCAGATCGAGCGCTTCAACCCCGAGGTCAATGCCCTGGTCAGCCTGCAGCCGGAGGCGCAACTGCTGGCCGAGGCCGACCGGCGCGACGCCGAGCTGGCCCGCGGCGAGTACCGCGGCTGGATGCACGGGCTGCCCCACGCCATCAAGGACCTGTCGCTGACCCGGGGCATCCGCACCACCTTCGGTTCGCCGCTGTTCCGCGACCACGTGCCCGAGCGCGACGGCATCATGGTGGAGCGCATCCGCGCGGCCGGCGCGATCCTCATCGGCAAGACCAACACCCCCGAATTCGGCCTCGGCTCCCACAGCTACAACCCGGTCTTCGGCGTCACCGGCTGTGCCTATGACCCTGTTCGCAGCGCTGGTGGCAGCAGCGGCGGCGCGGCGGCGGCACTGGCGTTGCAGATGGTGCCGGTGGCCGACGGCAGCGACATGATGGGGTCGCTGCGCAACCCGGCGGCGTTCAACAACATCGTCGGCTTCCGCCCGTCCCAGGGGCGGGTGCCCTTCGATGACAGCGCCGACCTGTTCGTCGACCAGCTTGGCTACGAGGGTCCCATGGGCCGCAGCGTGCGGGACGTGGCCTTGCTGCTCTCGGTGCAGGCCGGCTTCGATGCCCGCGCGCCGCTGTCCATCGTCGAATCCGGTGCGGCCTTCGCCGGGGCGCTGGAGCGGGACTTCACGGGCGCGCGCCTGGGCTGGCTCGGCGACCTGGGCGGCTACCTGCCCATGGAGCCCGGCGTGCTGGCGCTATGCGGCAGCGCCTTGGCGGACTTCGAGGCACTGGGCTGCCAGGTGGAGGAAGCCGCCCTGGGCTTCGCCCCGGAGCGTCTCTGGGCTTGCTGGCGAACCCTGCGCCATTGGCTGGTGGCCGGCTCGCTGGCAGCGGCCCATGCCGATCCGGCGCGGCGCGAGCGGCTCAAGCCCGAGGCGGTGTGGGAGGTGGAGAACGGCTTGCAGTTGTCGGCCATGGAGGTGTACCGCGCGTCCGTCACCCGCAGCGACTGGTACCGCGCCATCAGCCGGCTGTTCGAGCGTTATGACTTCCTGCTGCTGCCCAGCGCCCAGGTGTTCCCCTTCGACAAGCACTGGGATTGGCCGAAGGCCATCGTCGGCAGGTCCATGGACACCTACCACCGCTGGATGGAGGTGGTGATCCCCGGAACCCTGTCCGGCTGCCCGGTGGCCAGCGTGCCGGTGGGGTTCAACGCGATGGGGCTGCCGATGGGGATGCAGGTCATCGGCCGGCACCACGCGGACCTGGCGGTGCTGCAACTGGCCCATGCCTACGAGCAGGCGACGCAGTGGTACGCGCGTCGCCCGCCACCCCTGCTGGCGCAGGGGTGATGGGGCAGGCCCCGGGCTGCTGGGGCCTGGGGTTCAGCGGACGGTGACCACCACCTTGCCCACGGCCTTGCGCTGGCCAAGGGCGTTGATGGCCTCGGCGGCCCGCTCCAGGGGGAAGGTCTGGGACACCAGCGGCTTGAGCTTGCCTTCGGCATGCCAGGCGAAGAGTTGCTGGAAGTTGGCCAGGTTGTCTTGCGGCTGGCGCTGGGCGAAGGAGCCCCAGAACACGCCGACCACCGCCGCGCCCTTGAGCAGGGCCAGGTTCACCGGCAGCTCGGGGATGCGGCCGCTGGCGAAGCCGACCACCAGCAGGCGGCCGTTCCAGGCGATGGAGCGGATGGCCTCGTCGAACAGGTCGCCCCCCACCGGGTCGTAGATCACGTCGGCGCCCTGGCCGCCGGTCAGTTCCTTGACCTTCTCCTTCAGGCTGTTGGTGCTGTAGTTGATCAGCAGGTCGGCGCCGGCGGCCTTGGCCACGTCCAGCTTCTCGTCACTGCTTGCAGCGGCGATGACCCGCGCGCCCATGGCCTTGCCGATCTCCACCGCCGCCAGGCCGACGCCGCCGGAGGCACCGAGTACCAGCAGGGTTTCCCCCGGTTGCAGGTTGGCGCGCTGCTTGAGCGCGTGCATGGAGGTGCCGTAGGTCATGCCGAAGGCAGCGGCGGAATTGAAGTCGATGCCCTTGGGGATCGGCATGACGTTGTAGCCGGGCACGGCCACCTGCTCGGCGAAGCTGCCCCAGCCGGTCAGCGCCATGACCCGGTCGCCGGGCTTGAGGTGGGTGATCTTCTCGCCGACGGCGGCGACGGTGCCGGCGGCTTCGCCACCCGGGGAGAAGGGGAACGGCGGCTTGAACTGGTACTTGCCTTCGATGATCAGGGTGTCGGGGAAGTTGACTCCGGCGGCGTGAACGTCGATCAGCACTTCGTTCTTCTTCGGCTCGGGGCTGGAAACCTCTTCGAGCACCAGGGTCTCGGCGGGGCCGAAGGCCTTGCACAGGACGGCTTTCATGGGGGGATTCGATCCTCGTTGGCGACCGGCCCGGCGCCGGCCCTGTGGTCAGGCAGTGTAGGCGGGGGGCAGGGTCGGTCAACGAGCATGGCCGGTCCTGATAGGGCTGCATAAGCATCGGGCTTGGGCTCGCCCCGGGCTGTGGCTATGCTAGCGGGCACGCCCCATCAGGAATCCCTCCCGTGAAGACCACTCTCGCTCTGCTGCTGGCCCTGCTGATCCCCTTCTCTGCCCTCGCTTCGGAATCCAAGGAGGAGCCCAAGGAAGGCGAGGCGCCCAAGGTACTTTATCTCGACCTGGTGCCCGCGCTGGTAGGCAACTACGGCGCCGGCCCGAAGCTGAAGTACTTCAAGGCCGACATCTCCCTGCGGGTCACCGGGGACGATGCGAAGAAGTCGGTGGAGTACCACGAACCGCTGATCCGCAACCAACTGGTGATGCTGTTCGCTCAGCAGACCGATGAGTCGCTCAGCTCGGTGGAGGGCAAGGAAACACTGCGCCAGGAAGCGCTCAAGCAGGTGCAGCAGGCGCTCAATCAGGAAGAAGGCAAGCCGCTGGTCGAGGACCTGCTGTTCAACAATCTGATCATTCAATAAGCTATTTCTTTATAGATAGCTGATTTTATTGGGTTTATTTTTGTTTTTTGCTTAGCTCCTACTTATTTTCCCCGTTTTATCCCCGTAGGTGATGTGTTCTTGCTGTTGATGGGCTACGGCAGGCGGATATGTGTCCTTCCTGCCGTACTCCAGGGGTTAGACTGCCTTATGAAGACGCCGCAGCTTCTGCAGGCCGGCTGGGCTTGTTACTTCAACCTCTTGAGCTACAAGAGGTGGCATGGTCGCCAGCAAAGGTGATTTTGCGTGCTGCTCTGCTCCGGCAAGCAATGTCTCTAGCGCCTCGAAGAAGGCCTTTTGAATCCCCTGGCCAGTCATCCGTTGCCGTTCATGCTGGCCATCGCAGCGTGCGGCAAACACTGGCTCTAGTTCTTCAACACCGCTCAGGTAGATGTCTCGAGACAGCGCGTAGGCCTTGAGCAGAGTATCGCGTAGGCCCTCTTGCTCTAGCACTTTGGCCAAAAGGGCTTGGCGGTATTGGCGGTTGATTGCGGCCGGTCGGCCGTTGAGTGACATGCGCTGTTCAGCGAGTGGAAGGAGAAGTGAGTCTTTCAAATGGCTACGGGCATCTGCTGTTTGGCGTAATTCCGCCGCCTCTTTTCGGAGCTGCTCGCTTCGGTTGATCTCTTCATTGATAGAGGCTTGGTAGGCGTCTGGCTGGGTGGCCATTCGTTTCCAGGCCTTGTCGGTAGCGTCTGCCTGCTTCTCCAGGCTGACGGCTTTTTCTTTGAGCTTCTGATCTTCCTCAATGATGGCGGAAAACCGCTTCTGAAGATCGCTGTAGGCATGGCGATCCAACTCGAAGTGCGCCAACTCTGTCTGAAGGCTTTCGCTAAGCTCGCCTAGTTCTATGGCTGTGGGATGCATTTTAGTTCCTGTTCGATGGTCTAGAGACGGCTGTGCGTTAAAGCACCTTTCTCGAAAGCTTTTTGGGTGCGCGTGAGGTGTGCTGCTCCTGGAGTGCCTTAACCTGCTCGCGAACCTCCTTGAGGGCCTTCTTGAAGCGACTGCTCAGTATCTTCTGATGGGTTTGTGTGTGTGACATGGGGTGATCCTTGAGTGAGGTTGATGGTGGTTTTGCCAAGCTTAAATACTATATATTGTGTTTTTTAATAAATAATATACTACATATAGGTATGGTGGGTGATGAGGATCTATTGCACTCAATGCAGGGGGAAGGCGCGAATTGCATCGCGAGATGAGGTGTCTCCAGCATTCACGCGGCTGTACTGTCAGTGTCTCGACGCCAGTGATTGTGGCCATCGGTTTGTCATGCAACTGACGTTCTCGCACTCTTTGGTGCCGATCTCAGGGGTTGTAGACCGAATGCTATTTGACCGACTGCGTGAGATGCCTTCACAGCAGCGGCGGGAGCTGCTTGAGCAACTAGAGAGTTCGTCGGTGTGACGGGGTAGAACCCCATCGATTCCGTGACAAGTACTGCATCGAGCTGCGGGAAAAAGACCACCTGCCTCCGCATGTACACCTAACCGGTGCTGGTGTGGACGTGCAGATCAGCCTCGAGGGCGGTGCTTTGATGCTCGGCAAGGCGCCCAGGGTGGTATTGGAAGAAGCGCTGGCCTGGGTGAGCGATCACCGGGCCGAACTGTTGGAGGAGTGGAACAAATGGCATCCATGAAACGCCCCCGTCTGAAGGCTGTGCAGGCATGTTCCGGCCATCGGCTGGTGCTGACATTCGTTGACGATCGCCACTTTGTCCTGGATATGCGTGAGGACGTGGTCACCCACCCAGGGCTGGCTCCGCTGAAGGCCGCCAAGACATTCGCCGGCGCCGCACTGGGAGATGGCGGTTGGACGGTGGAGTGGCCCGATCTGGATATCCAGATCGGTGCCGACACCCTGCTGCTCGATGCCCTAGCCCAGGCTGCCCCGGACGAAGACACCCGCACGTTTATCGGTTGGCGTGCCAGTACCGGATTTGGCCTGGAGCAGGCTGCCGCCGCCTTGGGCGTGGCACCGCGTACCATTAGCTGCTACAGCAGCGGCCGTGAGGCCGTGCCACGCACCCTCGCCTTGGCCTGTCGTGGCTGGGAGACGGTGCAGCGTGAGCAGCAGAAGAAGCGAGCCTAAACATCGTCTTGCGGGTAGGCCCCGCTGTGCGCGGGGCTTTTACATATGCTCAGAGCAGCCCACCCGAAGAGCCAGCGTCTGCACTGCGTAGCCGTTAGGTGGGCAACTGAGGCCAGCCACCGTATAACGACGAAGGGCGCCGATTCGCTCCCTTGTTCATGCTGTCGAATCAGACCGCTGACAGCTCTCGGAGAGCCGCAGTAGCCAAGAAATTGGAGCGGGATGTGTAGCGATGGTCGACCTTCACGCGCTCGTCAATTTTCAGCAGCAAGTTCTCCGGCAGGATCGCATTGATCCGTACAGCTTTTCCCTGGTAGGGCGTTAAATCGAAGTCAATGACCGCCCATACGTCGCCGGAATATTCTGGGTTGGCTATATGTGCTTCGACGTCTTTGGCTAGGGGAATTGGCTCACCATCCGCCAGTAGCCCTTCGAAGTGCAGGGCTAGTGCCTCCTTGGCGTTTTCCAGTGCTTTTGTGGCTGTTTCACCTGCCGAAAAGCATCCTGGGACATCTGGCACTGTTACTCCCCAGGCATGCCGTTTGTCACCGGGGCAGAGTGCAATGGGATACAGCATGGTTATGGCCTCAATTCGAATGGCTAGGTAAGCCTATACCCGGGTTCATAAATGCCGACTACCCGTGCCTCTGTTTCAACTGTGTCCTCAGGCGTTGCCAGTCACCGCTAGGGTAGTCAATTTCTTCTCTACTGCTTGCGGTGCGCTCCCGCATGGTCGCGCCAGCAAAAATCCCCGCGCAAATAAAATCGAGGCCAGGAAAGCACTTATCCCCCTCCCGCCGGCGCGCTCTGCTTAAAAATTGATGAAGTTGGATAGGGTGATGAAAGCCATCTGCGGCCCAGTAATACCGGGCTTATGGCCCAAGAAATGGCCATTTCACACCGTGAAAAGAATGGAAAAAGTGCGCAAGGAAAGTGCGCGTATGAGCTGGTGAGATTCTGCCAGTTCAAAGCAGCTAAGCCCGCGCCTACCAAAGGATTCAGCAGATTTTCCTCAGTTGATTGGCCTTGTCGTGGCATGCCAGGCGTCTGGGCGTTCGCGCCAGTGCGAAGCGGCCCAGCCCAGGCCGGACAAGGCCTGCAGAAGCTGGCCAGGTGGCGGACGGTTTCACAGCATTGCACTGATTAAGGCCGCACTGCCTGATTGGTTAGGGCAATCCGCCAATCCATTCGCGTCGAGCCAGTGCGCCACCAGGAGCGGTGGATGCTGCCAGGCATTAGCCATGCAAAATCAAGCCTGCCAAGGTGTGTCAAGAAAAATGCACCATTCCCCCCTTGTTCACATGACTGATTTCAAAAAACGAGGGAACAAGGGAATAAGGGCACGAGCCTAGTGCCATGCGGCCTCCAGAGGTTTGTGGTGTTCCCTGCTGTTTTTTGCAGGGAACAGGCGCGGATGGTGAGCCCTTTATTAAGCAGATATGTGTTCCCTTGTTCCCTTATCTCTATTATCTAAGGGAACGCTACAACCCGCGTAGCTGCTGGGCTGTGCCCTTGTTCCCTTGTTCCCTTTGAAAAATCTCAGACTGAAACGTCATCTCTCCCCGTGATGGCGCCGGCTGCGCGCGCCCTGACTTCGCGGCGCGGAGGGAAACGGCCTCAGCGGAATGAAGAAGCCCCGGCATGAGGGCATGGCGGGGCTTCGTGTTGATGAAGGGCAGGGGTCAGGTCGTCCCGCCTGAGCCGTCCAGTTTTTCTGGATCAATGACGTAGAAGCGATCATTGCCGCCGCCAGGTATCCGATAGCGCTTGGTGTGCCGCCGTTGACCCGCCTCAATATCCATTTTGGCCAGAGCCTCTACAGACGCGAGCGCGCTAATGATCCGATTGAGGCCAAAGCCGCTGGCGGCCGCCTTCAGGCTGGTAGTGTTGAACAGGTACAGCCGCTTGTCGTCCGTGAGTTCGTAGTAACCGGCGCGGTGGTACACGGTGGTGCAGGGATGTTCTGCCTTTACGTCGGAGAATCGGCTGTCGCCGTGGAGAGCGATAAAGTCGGCCAAACCTCGCAGAATCTGCCGATCCTCAGAGTTGCCGTCTCCCATCGTTGCAATCCATTCGTCGAACAGCTGGCGACAAGCCTTTGCCGCTGTGCCCTCTGGCCAATCGAGCAGCTTACGGGCAATGGCTTGTTCCCCTGCCAGCGCCATGATGGCGAAACGATCCGCTACCCGGCCTGCCTGAGAGCTTTCGGCGGTGAATGCGTCGCGCACTTGGCGGAATGCCTCTAGCAGCTCCTCGGGCTTCTCGTCGCTAAGCAGGCTTGCGACGAATGCGGGGCCAAGGTGCCCGTAGTGGTGTGTCACCGTATCGCTCAGCAGGCGGTGGAACTGCTGGCCGGTCATGTCGTGCACGTTGTCGAATGCCCGGAACTGGCGAGTGCCTGCGTTGACGTCCACTAGGCGCAGCTCTGCACCGGCATGCGCGCCATTGCCACTGATTGCGGCATGATCCGACAGCGAGCGCTCGCCGCTGGATAGCGCCAGAACGCGCCAGGTGAGCTTGGCGCGGCCTTCGCGCTCACGGGTCATGGTCGATTTGCCCATGCCGTTGGCGATGGCATAGGCCATTTCCTGGACGCGCTTGGGGTCTGCGCGCTTGATTTCGTCCAGGATCAGCACGGTGTCATTGCGTGAGGCGGCCTCGATCTCCACCCCGCCCTTGGACACATCCCAGGACGCGGCGAAGGTGGCGGGGTTGCCCCACACCGAAGCGGCCAGCAACTGGGCGAGGGACTTGCCGCTGGACGAATCCCCTACCAGGTGCACACCGCCGCCATGCACGCCAACCTTGGCGAGCAGAGGCCCCGCCAAGGCCGTGCATACGGACAGGATCAATACCGGGTTCCCCAGGCAGTAGGCGCCCACCTCTTTGCGCCAACCGTCTAGCGTGCCTTTGGTGGTGAACAGATTCACGCCCCGCCCGGAGCACTGAAAGCGCACCTCTCCGGAGCCAATGACCTGGGAAGGCAGCACGAAAACGCCTGATTCGTGCCAGCCGGGCTTGGTGGTGGTGGCGATCACCCGTTCCGGGGTGTGATGGCTGGCCAGATAGGGTGCGATCTGGTTGCGGTGCCGGTACTCGATGGCAAGCCCTTGGCGCATCAGTGCCTTGAGCACATCGTCGGCCTTACCTGCCAGCGACTCCATGGGCATCACCCATTCAATGGTTCTTCCCCGGTACTCAAAGCGCAGCAGGCGCCCAATGCTCCCGTCCTCGCTGTTCACCGTTTCGGCTTCAATATGCAGGGGTGAGCAGATCCATTGATCGAATGGGATTGGCTTCTCATCTTGTCCGCTGTGTTTGATGCCGTGGAGCCAAGTGCCAGGCTTGTAATGCTTGCCTTCCAGGGTGACGAACTGGTCGTAGACGGCAAAGCACGGGCGCTCCAGCTTGTCGCTGACTGGTGCCTGTGGATCGCCAACCAGGCTCAAGGCGGGCGGGGTGGTGAATGCAGTCATTGAGCGCGGCTCCCTTTCTGCTGGCTGGATAGCCACTGGTAGAGGTCATTGAAGTCAGTCAGATGCTCGGGGGCGCCACATGGCCAGTCGGGGAAAACCACGCGGGCATTGGCGGCGCTTGCGGCCTGATTGGCCATGCGGTGTCCGGGGTTGCCCAGCGTCAGGCGGTCATCATCCCCGGCGATCACCAGATCCATTCGCTCGCCGTAATGCTCCCTCAGTGCGATGGCCACCGGCTTCAAATTGCCGGCGTTCATCGCACAGATGACTGGCCGTCTGGTGCTGGCGTGCAAGGTGGCGCCAGTCGCCCAGCCTTCGCACAGGTACAGCCTGCCGCCCTGGGCGACATCTCCGAGACTCCCGATAGGCGAATAGCAGCCCTTAACCTTCCCTCCTGACAGGAAACGCTTAGCGCCTGTGGGGTCGATGATCTGCAGATTGACCAGTTGCCCGCCCTGGAGCAGCGGAATCAACAGCCGGCCCTGGCGCAACTGTCGCAGGCGGTAAGGCGGTACGGCCTTGGCGAGCAGGTAGGGGTGGGCTGCATCGGCTGGCTTGGCCAGGCGCCACAATTGCGCCGCTTGGTGTGCGGCATCCCTCTGTTTCGCCTCCAGGGCCAGCTGTTCGCGTTGCAGTGCCTCGGTTCGCTCCCGCTCCGCAGCTAGGCGCCGCTGTTCGCTGGTCTCTGCCGATACTGTTGCGGAGCTGTTGAACAGGCCAAGGCTTAGCCGTTGGTCAATCTCTTGCGCGGCCTCTACCTGACGGCTACTGCGCAGGTAGGCAAGTAGCGACACCAAGTCACCGCCCCTGGCGCTGCTGTCGGCAAAGTCATGCCAGCGGCCAGTGTCGAGCGAAACGCCAAATGAGCCGGCATGCCGATCCCCTCTGGCGGGGTTCAGTGCCACCCATTCGCGCCCTTGCCTGCGTCCCTCGGGAAGCCACTCGGGGACAAGCACGTCAGCCGCCTTCAAGGCGTGAAGCGCGGCCTGCCGGATGAGTTCAAGCGCAGTGTTGGGGGCGTTCATTGCAGTTCCCCCGGTGAAGTGTCGGCGGGGGTGAACTGGTGGCTTTCATCGAGCTTGTAGAGGGTGTTCGGCAGCAGGCCGTCTTCACCGATGTAGCCGATAACCGTGCGGACGCGCTCTGCTTGCGTGTCCCAGTAGTTCAAGCGGATTTCTCCCTTCGCGCCGGCGGCTGCCGTGCCATTTCGCCCGGCCCAGGCCACCCCCTTTGCGCCTACCTGGGCGGTGCCATAGTCCCCAGCGGTCGCCCTGCCAACATCGCCGGCACGGGCGGTGCCGGAGTCTGCAGCGATGGCTGTGCCCCCGTGGCCTACCCGGGCGGTGCCGTACTCACCGACATGAGCGCTGCCGAAGTCACCCGCTTTTGCGGCTCCCCTATCCCCTGCTACGGCGAATCCACTCTCTCCAGCGGCGGCATTGCCCCTGATGCCAGCGATGGCGGTGCCGTAGTCCCCGGCGCGGGCCCGGCCAGAGTCGCCTGCGACAGCATGGCCATACGCGCCCACACGGACGCTCTGCTGCTTACCCGTATGGCGACAGGCGCCAATGACCGGGGCATTGCGGATGCCTGGCACATGCTCTTCCAGGTAGCGCGTTGCCGACAGCATGTCGCCGGTATGCAGGACATAGCCTCGCTTGAAAGCTACGCCACCTTCCAGGCAGGTGAGTTCGTCAGTATCAACCTCGAGCACCTGCCAGCGGCTGCCTGGGACGGCCGCTGCCGGGTAGAGGCGGTGGTCGCCGATGCCGAACAGCCAGCCGTGCATGTATTGCGGGCCATCTTCCCCAAGCATAAGCCCCGCTTTGCGGTGGGCCTGTTGGTCGGTGCCGTCTTTCACCAGGTGCAGCACCAGGGGCTGGCCGAAGTGAGTGATGGAGATGTTGCGGGCACCAAAAACATTTTTCGGGCAAGCCGATTCCGTCAGCGCTTCACCGCGCTCATTCTGAGTATTCATCGCGTGTATCCCTTGTTCTGTGGGATGGCCGCAGGCGTAACCTGGAGCCAATCAGATTCGCCTATGCGCGGTGTGCCAGTGCGCAGTCCTGGATGGCACCTGCGGACGTGAGCAGCACGGCCATCAGGGCGCGGGTATGCCGCAGGTGCTCGCGCAGGTTTTCCGCGTCGATACGGACAGGCTTGCCGGCTTGCATCCAGGCCAAGGCTGCACGCGGGTCGCTGGTGGACGTTCCACCTTGCGCGTGATGCTCCAGGGCGTGTGCTTTTGCCATGGCGGCGCTGTAGCGGGCGCGACGGACAGAAAGGGAGGAATTACTGTGCAGCGCGGCGAAGGCGCGGGCCTTCCAGGCTGCTGCGTGGGCGGACGGATTGCGGGTGTGTTTCATAGGTGCAGCTCCTTTTGCTGTGGAGCCGTCACCGCTCGCGGCCAAGCGAGAATTGGTGACGGCTGTACGCGGGTTGGCCGACCGGGGCAAAAGGGACCCGGCACACCCGAAGGTGTCCCACGCACAGCCGCCATAACACGGAACTGCGGGCACAAAAAAAGCGCCTGCAATCGGATGGTGGGCGCTTGTGCGCCTTTTGCTGATCGACCGGCCAAGGTCGGTCGCGGGATTGACCGCGACGGGCAAACGATAGCCCCGAGCAGGGTGCTTTGCAACCCTCTGCGGGTGGTGTGCATGCTCAGCCATGGTTCAGCCTTCCTTGCCAGTCAGGAAGGCGTCCACCGCCGCGATATCCCAGCGCACGGTGCGCCCGAAGCGTACAGGGGCGGGGAAGTTAGGCGCTTTGCTCCAGCGCCACCAGGTCGTGCGGCTGATCTGGTACAGGCTACAAATCTGCTCCGCAGTTGCGCGGACGCCAGCGGGCGGCAGATTGGTGGGGTGGGTGCTGCTTGCGGCTTGCGCCATGTCCGATTTCTCCAGCTGCATACGGAAAAACCGAGAAGGCGGACTGCACACTTCGACGATCAGGCGTTGCGTCGCCCAACCCTAGGCAATACAGTTCCGGGGCGGATTAAAACCCGCACAGAAGCCCCTCAAAAAGCTTCGCCTCTCGGAATGTGTACTGGCTTGCCCAGATATACAGAGGACGCGCCAACGTCCTTTTCTGAGTCAGCCCCGGTACGGCAAATACCGGGGCTTTTTCATATCTGCAAACTATGCGTGCATAGTTCTTCTAGCCCTTTTATTCCGGGTGTTTCATGGGTTTTCGCCAGTGACCGCATGGTAACTACGCGCTTCGATTTGTTGCAAATCGCACCAGGACGGAAAAGTTGGCCTTATATATTTGAATGACAAGCTTGGTGATAGATATTTAGGGATATATGCGGCCAATAAGTAATACCGCCTGGCAATGTTCCCCTCCGGCTCCACTGAGGTATCTCATTGGGAAAATGTTACAATTTGTTGCTACGGTGTTCGGAGCGAGAGAGCAGTACCACATCGCTTGAGGACGCCTCACCTTTTGCCAGGCCGTCTAGGTAGTGCCCCCAGCGCTCCAAGGCTGCGCGCTTCTCTGGCAGGTAGGCGTAGCGGTCGTAGTGTTTGGCCTGCACACCACTGCGCCCATGAGACAACAGCCAGGCCCGCACCTCGGTGCTGATGCCCAGGTGGGCCATCAGGGTTTCAGCACTTACCCGTACGTTGCGATAAGTGAATGGGCGAGTCCTACCCTCGGCGCTGAGATGGCGCCCCGCGTCCGTGAATATCTGAATAACGGTGGCGCTGGCGGCGGTTACTCTCTCAGTGAAAGCGAACGGCCCAGGCCCGATCCGTTGCGTGGTCAGGGGCTCTAGGATCTCCGCCAGGCGCTGGGTAATCGGCAGGATGTGTTCCCAGGCCTTGTCTTTCTTGCCCTTGCTGTCCAGCACGCTGATGGTGCTCTCGCCAACCGCTGACCAGGGGATGGCACAGAGTTGGGCGATACGTTGCCCGCCGAAGTAGATCAGGGCGTTGGCTATCGACCTGCGCGGCTCGCTGAGCGTGTCCAGGTATCGCAGCAGCTCGCCAAGCTCATCCGGTGTAAGCGACTCGGTGTTAGCTCGGCGTGCTCCCCGAATGGCTGGAATGTCGCGCACTGGATTGACGCTGACGGCGAAGGTTTTACCCGCTGCGGCCAGGCGCTCGGGAGATAGGTGCGCTTTGGCTGCATAGCTGAAGGCAGCTTGCAGCGATAGGCGGAGATTGTCGCAGACGGTGCGCATGCCGTTTGAGCACTCGGCCTTGGCAATGTTGCCTCGGCCTCGGCCCTTGGGTGCCCGGTTCAGCACCTCTGACAAGATGAATTGGATGTCCTCTGGGCGTATCACCGAGGCCGGTCGCGCCAGTAGATCTGGGTGGTGGTCTACTACGTGGCACTTGAACAGGCTGCGGGTTCGCGTCCCGCTGACCTTGCCGGATTGAATCAGGTTGTCGGTGTAGCTATCCAACAGCTCCCCGAACGTGCCGGCCCTGGACTCTGTGGTGGCTTTTCGCCGAGCCTCCGACTGGCTGACGTAAGCGGCAAGCCCGCCCGCTTCGATGGCTGCAGTTGCCACCTGGAGCGCTGCCAGGCGCATTTCGTCCAGGCTTTTTTCGTCTGTGCTCGGGCGGGGCTTCTTGCTCAGTGAGCCCAGGTAGACGCGCTTGTCGCTTCCCTCCACGCGCTCGCGATAGTACCCGGCGATGGTGCCGGCTGCTTTTGGCTCCAGCAGCAGCGTTCCTTTGCCCCTCGCCCCAACCGGCTCCGACTTTCGCCCCTTCTTAATTGAGTAGGCCTCCATTTCGGTGAGCCTGTTTCGCTTCGCCATTATCCCCGTTTATTCCCCGTTTTGCGTGAAAAGGTACGTTACATCGGGAAAGAGCAGAGAACAAATAGAATATCTAACTAACTGATATATATGGATTTTAATGAATACTGTGAAACTTGCTGAAAACTTGGGAAAGCATGAAATATGTGCTCAACAACCTGATCGTGCAGCCCTGACGGGCTGCGCTTTCAGCGCAGGGCCAGCACGGCCTGCCATTCGGCATCGGTCACCGGCATCACCGACAGGCGCGAACCTTTCTGCACCAGCGGCATTGCCTGCAGGGCCTCTGCCTCGCGCAGCCGTGCCAGGGGGATGACCCGCGCGAAGGCCTCGACGAACTCCACGTCCAGGGCGCTCCAGGGGTTCTTCTCGTGGCTGGCCTTGGCGTCGAAGTAGTGGCTCTGTGGGTCCAGCGCCGTCGGGTCGGGGTAGGTGGCGCCGACGATGCGGGCAATGCCGGCGATGCCCGGTTCCGGGCAACTGGAGTGGTAGAAGAAGAACAGGTCGCCCGGGTTCATCGCGCGCATGAAGTTGCGTGCCTGGTAGTTGCGCACCCCGTCCCAGCGCGCTTGGCCGAGGCGTTGCAGGTCGTGGATCGACAGTTCGTCGGGTTCCGATTTCATCAGCCAGTGGGGCATGAACTTTGCTCCTGAAAAGTGGTCCTTGCGCGAGCAGAAAGAAATGTAACGATTAGCCGACATTCGGTTGGCGCCATAATTGCGCGTTATCACGGCTTGCCTGAAAATGCCGCGCTTCGAGCCGGACTTTGCCGCGCAGTCCGCTAAAAAAACAGAAAATCGCCGCAAGTCATCGCGGGCACCATGCCTTGAAGGGGGAGGCATTTCGATGAAGCGTAAACCCGATCTGCTCTGGGTACTGGTCATCATCTTCGGCCTGGGCGTGGTCACCACGGGCTACACCCAGAGCCTCTGGGAGCAGCGCCAGGGCAGCGCTCCCGCTGGCGTGATCACCCAGCAGCAACAGCCCTGACTCCCGGCGCCTGTCCTCCCGGCGCCCTCAGCGGTACCAGCCGCCGTCCGTCACCGTGCCCTGGAGGCGGACGTCCCAGTTCGCCAGCGGCAGTCGATCCACCTTCTGGCACTCATGGGCCAGGCCCAGCAGCGTCGGTTTCTGCCCCTGCTTGCGGCGTGACCGGTAGGCCAGGCTGCGGTCGTAGAAGCCACCGCCCATGCCCAGCCGGCCGCCCTCCTCGTCGAATCCCACCAGCGGCATCAGCACCAGGTCCAGCGTCCACACCGGCCGCTGCCGCGCCGTATTGGTGCGCGGCTCCTCGATGCGGAAGCGATTGCGCACCAGGCGCTCGCCGGGCATCAGGCGCTGGAAGGCCATGCGCGTCCGCGGCCAGGCATTGAGCACCGGCAGGTAGGTGGCCTTGCCCCGTCGCTGGGCTTCGCGCAGCAGCGGTCGCGGGTCGATCTCGCCGTCGTTGGGCAGGTACAGCGCAACGTGGCGGGCACGGCGGAACAGCGGATGCTGCGCAAGCTGGCGATACAGCGCGCGGGCGGCTTTCTTCTGCTGGAGGGGGGAGAGCTGGCGGCGTTGTTGCCTGAGGAGGCGCCGCAGAGCCGGGCGGGAGAGGGTGCCGGCAGTGACCATGAAAATATGACTCCCCGGTTATGCCGCTGTCGGGTTAGCCCTTGAACCCGAAAGTTCAAGGTGGAGGTTGCAGGAGGCGTTAAGGCTTTCCGTCAGGCGGACATGCACACCGGCCCCACTTACAACCCCCGTGGTTGTGCGTATCGGCTCAGGGACATCACCGACTGGCAAACACACCAGGGAGCTGGCGGCGAGTATACCCCAAGAAAGGTTGGTGGCGTCAGGCCCCGGGTGCATCCTGATCGGTGGCCAGGGCATGGTCGACCCGCTCCAGCAGATCGCGCACCCGTTCGCGGGTGGACGTGGCCTCCTGGTCGAGGCGCTGCTGCTTGTGCAGGAGCTCGTGGGTGATGTTGAGCGCCGCCATCACGGCGACGCGATCTGCACCGATCACCTTGCCGCTGTTGCGGATCTCGCGCATCTTGCCGTCCAGGTAGCGGGCGGCGCTTTCCAGGTTGGCGCGCTCGTCCGGGGGACAGGCGATGCAGTAATCCTTGTCGAGGATGTGGACGGTGACGGTATTGGACTGGGTCATGAATCCTGCTCCAGGGCTTTCAGGCGCGAAATCATCGCTTCGACCTTCTGCCGGGCCAGTTCGTTCTTTTCGATCAGATGAGCGCGTTCTTCTTTCCACATCCTCTCGTTCGCGAGCAGTTGCCGGTTGTGCGCCTTGAGCTGTTTCACGCGCTGGATCAGGTGTTCCAGGCGGGTGGCGAGTGCTTTCAGGTCGGCATCTTCCATGGGCTTTCTACTCGGCGATGAGTGGACGGGGACTATACAGGACCGGCCCGATCCAGGGACAAACCCCGCGGCGACGTCGCATGGTCTTGGCGCGCGTGCCGATGCTAGGATACGAGGCCGTCATTCTAGTGATTGCGCCCCCCGGCGCCTAGCCACCCATGCCCAGCCCGAACTCCCCGTATTCCGCATTCGCCGCGCTGCTCGCCAGCACCGGTCAGCCCGTTTCCCCTGCCGAACTCCACGGCCTGCTCCTGGGGCGCAGTTGCGCCGGAGCGGGCTTCGAGCCCGAGCCCTGGCTGGAGGACGCCGCCGAGCTGCTCGGCGCCTCGCCCGAGGACAACCTGCGCCAGGCCCTGATCGGCCTGCAGGAGATGGTCAAGGGTGAACTCACCGGCGGCGAGATGGCCGTCGTGCTGTTGCTGCCCGACGATGAAACGCCCCTGTCCGAACGCGCTGCGGCCCTGGGTCAGTGGTGCCAGGGCTTCCTCGGCGGCTTCGGCCTCACCGCGCGTGAAGGTGCGCTGTCAGGCGAAGCGGTCGAAGTCCTACAGGACCTTGCCTCCATCGCCCAGGTGCAGAGTGCTCTGGAAGATTCCGAGGACGGCGAGACCGACTACATGGAAGTGATGGAGTACCTGCGCGTCGCCCCCCTGTTGCTGTTCAGCGAATGCAACCGGGGCGCCGCACCGGCGCCGAAGACCTCCCTGCACTGACCCGCGTCACGGGTGCCATCCCGGCACCCTCGATCAAGGAGCGCGCATGACCCGTATCCCGAAGTCCGAATTCGCCCGTCGCCGCAAGGCGCTGATGGAGCAGATGGTGCCCAACAGCATCGCCATACTGCCCGCCGCGCCGGTTCACATCCGTAACCGCGATGTCGAGCACGTCTACCGCCAGGACAGTGACTTCCAGTACCTCAGCGGTTTCCCCGAGCCGGAAGCGGTGATGGTGCTGATCCCCGGACGCGAACACGGCGAATACGTGCTCTTCTGCCGCGAGCGTGATCCCGAGCGTGAACTGTGGGACGGCCTGCGTGCCGGCCAGGACGGCGCCACTCGCGATTACGGCGCTGACGACGCCTTCCCCATCGGCGACATCGACGACATCCTCCCCGGCCTGATCGAAGGCCGCTCGCGGGTCTACTACTCCATCGGCACCAACCCCGAGTTCGACCACCACCTCATGGAGTGGGTCAACGTGATCCGCTCCAAGGCCCGCCAGGGTGCCCAGCCGCCGAACGAGTTCGTCGCCCTGGACCACCTGCTGCACGACATGCGCCTGTACAAGTCCGCCGCCGAGATCAAGGTCATGCGCGAGGCCGGCGAAGTTTCCGCCCGTGCCCATGTCCGCGCCATGCAGGCCGCCCGTGCCGGCCTCTACGAATACAGCCTGGAAGCCGAGCTGGAATACGAGTTCCGCAAGGGCGGCGCGAAGATGCCCGCCTACGGCTCCATCGTCGCCGCCGGCAAGAACGCCTGCATCCTGCACTACCGCGAGAACGACGCCCCCCTCAAGGACGGCGACCTGGTGCTGATCGACGCCGCCTGCGAGCTGGACTGCTACGCCAGCGACATCACCCGCACCTTCCCCGTCAGCGGCCGCTTCAGCCCCGAGCAGAAGGCCATTTACGAGCTGGTACTGGCCGCCCAGGAGGCTGCCTTCCTCGAGATCGCCCCCGGCAAGCACTGGAACGAAGCTCACGAAGCCACGGTGCGGGTGATCACCGCCGGCCTGGTGGAGCTGGGGCTGCTGCAGGGCGAGGTGGACGAACTGATCGCCCGCGAAGCCTACAAGCCCTTCTACATGCACCGTGCCGGCCACTGGCTGGGCATGGACGTGCACGACGTCGGCGAATACAAGGTCGGCGGCGAATGGCGCGTCCTCGAACCCGGCATGGCGATGACCGTCGAGCCCGGCATCTACATCGGCGTCGACAATCAGGACGTGCCGAAGAAGTGGCGCGGCATCGGCGTGCGCATCGAAGACGATGTCGTGGTCACCCGGAAAGGCTGCGAGATCCTCACCGGCGGTGTACCCAAGACCGTTGCCGAGATCGAAGCCCTGATGGCCGCCGCCCGCAGCGAGGCCGCCTGACATGGCCCGCACCCAACTGGCGATCGTCGGCGGCGGCCTGGTGGGTGCCAGCCTGGCCCTGGCCCTGCAGCAAGGTGCCCGCGAGCGGGGCTGGAAGATCGTCCTCATCGAGCCCTTCGCACCCGGCAACAGCTACCAGCCCAGTTACGACGCCCGTTCCTCCGCCCTCTCCTTCGGTACCCGGCGCATCTACGAACGCCTCGGCCTGTGGCCGGCCATCGCCCAGCGCGCCGAACCCATCCTGCAGATCCACGTCTCTGACCGCGGCCGCTTCGGCGCGGCACGGCTGGCCGCCATCGAAGAGGGCGTCCCCGCCCTCGGCTACGTGGTGGAGAACGCCTGGCTCGGGCAGTGCCTGTGGCAGGCCCTGGACCCGGACGTGGTCACCTGGCACTGCCCGGCGGAAGTGGTGCGCATGGAGCCGCTGGAAGGCGGCTACCGCCTCAGCCTCAATGACGAGACCCAGCTCGAATGCGACCTGGCGATCCTCGCCGACGGCGGCCGCTCCAGCCTGCGCGAGCAACTGGGCATCGGTGTGCGTCGCAACCCCTACGGGCAGACCGCGCTGATCGCCAACGTCAGCCCGCTGGAGTCCCACCGTGGTCAGGCCTTCGAGCGCTTCACCGAAGAAGGCCCCATGGCCCTGCTGCCGCTGCCGGAAAACCGCTGTGCGCTGGTCTGGACCCGGCCGGGCAATGACGCCCAGCGCCTGGCCGGCCTCGACGACCGCGCCTTCCTCGCCGAACTGCAGGCCACTTTCGGCTACCGCCTGGGCGCCTTCGGCCAGGTGGGCGCGCGGCACCTCTACCCGCTCACCCTGATCGAGGCGGAAGAGCAGGTGCGCCCCAGCCTGGTGGTGCTCGGCAACGCCGCCCACAGCCTGCACCCCATCGCCGGCCAGGGCTACAACCTGTCCCTGCGCGACACCGTGGCCCTGGCGGAAACCCTGCTGGCCAGCACCGCGCCCCTGGGCGACCTCGCCACCTTGCAGGGCTACCTCGCCAGCCAGCGCCTGGACCAGGACCTGACCGTCGGCTTCTCCGACCAGGTCACCCGGCTGTTCTCCAACAAGGAGCCGCTGCTGGCCACCGGGCGCAACCTGGGCCTGCTCGGCCTCGACCTGTTGCCCCCGGCCAAGCGCTGGTTCGCCCGCCAGGCCATGGGCCTGGGCACCCGCCCGGTCTGACCGCGCCATGACGGACCGCCGACTGGCGCGCAAGGCGCGCATCCTGCGCTGGGCCTTGAACCTCTACCCGCCCTACCTCGGGGCGGGCATCCGCGTGCGGCAGATCAGCGCAGACTTCCGTCTGGTGCGGGTCAAGATGGGCCTGGGCTGGTACAACCGCAACTACGTCCGCACCCAGTTCGGCGGCTCGCTCTACAGCATGACCGACCCCTTCTACATGCTCATGCTGATGCAGTTGCTGGGGCGCGACTACATCGTCTGGGACAAGGCCGCCCACATCGACTTCGTCTCCCCGGGACGGGGACCGGTGTATGCCGAGTTCCACATCGATGACGCGCTGATCGAGCGCATCCGCCAGCACACCGCCGGCGGCGACAAATACCTGCCCGACCTGCACGTCGATGTGCGCGACGGCCACGGCACCCTGGTGGCCCGGGTGCGAAAGACCCTCTACGTGCGGCTCAAGCCGCAGGCGCGACAAGGCGCATAAGGAACGGACATGCAAGCGGATCTGATCATCGTCGGTGCAGGCATGGTGGGCAGTGCCCTGGCCCTGGCACTCAAGGACAGCGGGCTGGACATCCTCCTGATCGACGGCAGCCCCCTCAGCGTCAAACCCTTCGATGCCGAAGCGGCATTCGAGCCCCGTGTCAGCGCCCTGTCTGCCGCCAGCCAGCGCATCCTCGACCGCCTCGGCGCCTGGCCGGGCGTCGTCGCACGGCGCGCCAGTCCCTACGGCGAAATGCAGGTCTGGGATGGCACCGGCACCGGCGCTATCCACTTCTCCGCCGCCAGCGTCCACGCCGACGTGCTCGGCCACATCGTCGAGAACCGCGTGGTCCAGGACGCCCTGCTGGAGCCGCTGCACGACAGCGGCATCGGCCTCATGCCCAATGCCCGCCTCGAACACCTGCGCCATTCCGGCGACGACTGGCTGCTGACCCTGGTGGACGGCCGCCAGCTGCGTGCCCCGCTGGTGATCGCCGCCGACGGCGCCAATTCCGCCGTGCGCCGCCTGGCCGGCTGCGCCACCCGCGAGTGGGATTACCTGCACCACGCCATCGTCACCAGCGTGCGCTGCGAGCAGCCGCACCGGTGCACCGCCTGGCAGCGCTTCACCGACGACGGCCCGCTGGCCTTCCTGCCGTTGGATCGCCAGGGCGACGAGCACTGGTGTTCCATCGTCTGGTCCGTCACCCCGGAAGAAGCCGAGCGGCTCATGGCGCTGGACGACCAAGCCTTCTGCAGCGCCCTTGGTGCGGCCTTCGAGCACCGCCTGGGGCGCGTCGAGCACAGCGACCCGCGCCTGTGCATCCCCCTGCGCCAGCGCCACGCCAAGCGTTATGTCGAGCCCGGCCTGGCGCTGATCGGCGATGCCGCCCACACCATCCACCCGCTGGCGGGCCAGGGGGTCAACCTCGGCTTCCTCGACGCCGCCGTGCTGGCCGAAGTGCTGCTGCACGCCCACGCCCGTGGCGAGCGCCTGGCGGACGAGAAGGTGCTCAGCCGCTTCGAGCGCCGCCGCATGCCCTACAACCTGGGGATGATGGCCGCCATGGAGGGCTTCGAACGCCTGTTCCAGGCCGATCCGTTGCCCCTGCGCTGGCTGCGCAATGCCGGCCTGCGCTGGGTCAACCAGCAGCCGGAGGCCAAGGCGCTGTTCGTGCGCCAGGCCCTCGGCCTCTCCGGGGACCTGCCGGACCTCGCCCGCGCCTGACCGTCCGGGGCCTTGCGCCCCGGAGAAACACCCGGTCATACATGGCTGGCCAGCACGTAACTGAGATTGATTACCATCGCAAGCCTTTCCGACCACGAGAGGCATGAGCAATGAAGGCGCGCAAGACCCTTCTCACCCTGATGGCCGTCGGCCTCGGCATCCCCAGCGTGCAAGCCGCCGACGAGGTGGTGGTGTACTCCTCGCGCATCGACGAGCTGATCAAGCCGGTGTTCGACGCCTACACCGCCCAGACCGGCGTCAAGGTCCGCTTCATCACCGACAAGGAAGCGCCGCTGATGCAGCGCATCAAGGCCGAGGGCGAGAACGGCGTGGCCGACCTGCTGCTCACCGTCGACGGTGGCAACCTCTGGCAGGCCGAGCAGATGGGCATCCTCCAGCCCCTGGGCTCGGACGCGGTCAAGGCCAACATCCCCGCCCAGTACCGTTCCAGCAGCGACCAGTGGACTGGCCTGTCCCTGCGGGCCCGCACCCTCGTCTACTCCACCGAGCGGGTGAAGCCCGAAGACCTCTCCACCTACGAAGCCCTTGCCGGCCCGGAATGGGAAGGCCGCCTGTGCCTGCGTTCTTCGAAGAAGGTCTACAACCAGTCGCTGACCGCCGCGCTGATCGAAGCGCAGGGCGCCGAGCGTGCCGAACAGGTGCTCAAGGGCTGGGTCGCCAACCTGGCCACCGACCCCTTCGCCGACGACAACGCGGTGATTCAGGCCGTGGACGCCGGTCAGTGCGATGTCGGCATCGTCAACACCTACTACTACGGGCGCCTGCACAAGCAGAACCCGCAGCTGCGCGCCAAGCTCTACTGGCCCAACCAGGCGGACCGTGGCGTACACGTCAACCTCTCCGGCATCGGCCTGACCCGTCACGCGCCGCACCCGGAGGCCGCCCGCGCCCTGGTGGAATGGATGACCGGCCCCGACGCCCAGGGCCTGTTCGCCAGCCTCAACCAGGAGTTCCCGGCCAACCCCAAGGTGAACCCGTCTGACGAAGTGGCCGCCTGGGGCTCCTTCAAGGCCGACGACATGCCGGTGGAAGTCACCGGTCAGCGCCAGGCCGAAGCCATCCGCATGATGGACCGGGCGGGGTGGCGCTGAGCCCCACCCAAGGGGTTCTGACGAACCCCGCCGGCGGCGAGGCGGCGCCCCCGCGTTCGCCGCCTCGCCACTGGCACTGGCCGGCGTTCGCCGCCGCCTGCCTGGTGGTCCTGCCGTTGCTGGTGCTGCTGCTGGCCTGGCAGGAAGTGGACCGGGAGATCTGGGCCCACCTCTGGGAAACCCAGCTCCCCCGCCTGCTGGGCAACAGCCTGGTGCTGGTGCTTGGCGTCGGCACCGGCGTCACCCTGCTCGGGGTGAGCCTGGCCTGGCTGGTGGCGCTCTGCGAATTCCCCGGCCGGCGCTGGCTCGACTGGGCGCTGATGCTGCCCTTCGCCATCCCGGCCTATGTCCTGGCCTTCGTCTTCATCGGCCTGTTCGACTTCGCCGGCCCGGTGCAGAGCGCCCTGCGCGAATGGTTCGGCAACGACGTGCGGCTGCCCCCGGTGCGTTCCACCGGGGGCGTCATCCTGGTGCTGTCGCTGGTGTTCTATCCCTACGTCTACCTGTTGGCGCGGGCTGCCTTCCTGGCCCAGGGTCGCGGCCTCATGGAGGCTGCCCGCACCCTCGGGCAGTCCCCCTGGCAGGCGTTCTGGCGGGTCGCCCTGCCGGTGGCCTGGCCGGCCATCGGCGCCGGGCTGGCGCTGGCGGTGATGGAGACCCTGGCGGACTTCGGCGCCGTCTCGGTGTTCAACTTCGACACCTTCACCACCGCCATCTACAAGACCTGGTACGGCTTCTTCAGCCTTTCCAGTGCTGCCCAACTGGCCAGCCTGCTGCTGCTAGGCGTCGGCCTGGTGCTTTATGGTGAGCGCCGTGCCCGGGGCGTGCCGCGCCCGGCCAAGGAGCGCGGTCGCGGCGCACCGCTCTACCGGCTGCAGGGCTGGCGTGCCCTCGCCGCCAGCGGCTGGTGCGCCCTGGTGTTCGCCTGTGCCTTCGTCATTCCCCTGCTGCAGCTGCTGGCCTGGTTCTGGCAGCGCGGCCGCTTCGACCTGGACGAGCGCTACCAGGCGCTGGTGCTGCACAGCCTGGCCCTGGCCGGCCTGGCGGCGCTGATCACCGTGGGCGTCGCCCTGCTGCTGGTGTTCGCCCGGCGCCAGCAGCCAACGCGGCCGGTACGTGCCGCCGTGGGCCTGGCCAACCTCGGCTACGCCCTGCCCGGTTCGGTGCTGGCGGTGGCGCTGATGCTGGTGTTCAGCCATCTGGACCGCGCCGTCGTTGTCCCGCTGTCCACCGCCCTCGGCGGTGCCGGCAAACCGCTGCTGCTGGGTGGGCTCAGTGCCCTGCTGGTGGCCTACCTGGTGCGCTTCCTGGCGGTGGCCCACGGCCCGCTGGAGGGGGCGCTGGCGCGGGTCCGCCCGTCGCTGTCGGAGGCGTCCCGCAGCCTGGGCGTGGGTGGGTTCGGCCTGTTCCGCCGGGTCTACCTGCCGCTGCTCACACCGGGGCTGCTGAGTGCCGCGCTGCTGGTGTTCGTCGATGTGCTCAAGGAAATGCCCGCCACCCTACTGATGCGCCCTTTCGGCTGGGACACCCTGGCCGTGCGGGTCTTCGAGATGACCAGCGAAGGGGAGTGGGCACGGGCCTCGCTGCCGGCCCTCAGCCTGGTGCTGGTGGGGCTGCTGCCGGTGGTGCTGCTGATCCGCCGTTCGGCCCGCCCGATGGGTGGCGGATAGCTGCTCGACCAGCCGGTCACCCGTCGGGTGTCCAGTCTCCGACCTTGCAGCTACAATGCGCGCCATTCGTTGCGGCCCGCCCCTCGGACCCCGTGTCACGAAAGGCCCCCGGCAGCCCTGAACGCCAGGATTGGCGGGGGCTCGAGCGCGGATCGCAGTTCGCCAAGCCCGGAAGGAGAAACCCATGGGACAGCGCACACCGCTCCATGACCTGCACTTGGCCCTTGGCGCCAAGATGGTCGATTTCGGCGGTTGGGACATGCCGTTGCACTACGGTTCGCAAGTCGAGGAGCACCACCAGGTGCGCAGCGACTGCGGGGTCTTCGACGTGTCCCACATGACCGTCGTCGACGTTGCCGGCAGCCAGGCCATGGCCTACCTGCAGCGCCTGCTGGCCAACGACGTGAGCCGCCTGCAGAGTCCCGGCAAGGCGCTCTACAGCGTCATGCTCAACGAGCGGGGCGGCGTGGTGGACGACCTCATCGTCTACCTCACCGTCGAGGGCTACCGCGTGGTGGTCAACGCTGCCACCCGTGACAAGGACATCGCCTGGATGCAGCGCCACGCCGAAGCCTTCGACGTGCGCCTGGCCCTGCGCGACGACCTGGCCCTGCTGGCCATCCAGGGCCCCACCGCGCGCCAGCGCCTGGCCGATCTGGTGAGCAGCTCGCGTGCCGCGCTGATCCATGAACTCAAACCCTTCCAGGGGCTGCCCGAAGGCGACTGGTTCATCGCCCGCACCGGCTACACCGGTGAAGACGGGCTGGAAATCATGTTCCCCCGCGACCAGGCCGTGGACATGCTCAACGAGCTGGTCGGCGCCGGCATCTCCCCCATCGGCCTCGGCGCCCGCGACACCCTGCGTTTGGAGGCCGGCCTGAACCTCTACGGCCAGGACATGGACGAGGACACCTCGCCCCTGGCCTCCAACCTCGGCTGGACCATCGCCTGGAAGCCCGCCGAGCGAGACTTCATCGGCCGCAGCGCCGTGGAGGCCGAGCGTGCCGCCGGCCCCCACCCGAAGCTGGTGGGCCTGGTGCTGGAGGAGCGCGGCGTGCTGCGCGCCCACCAGGTGGTGCGGGTCGAGGGCATCGGCGATGGCGAGATCACCAGCGGCAGCTTCTCCCCCACCCTGGGCAAGTCCATCGCCCTGGCGCGGGTGCCGGCGGCCACCGGTGAGCGCGCCGAAGTGGAGATCCGTGGAAAGTGGTACCCGGTTCGCGTGGTCCAGCCGAACTTCGTTCGCAATGGCAGGGCCTTGATCTAAATTTCCCAGGCGGGCTGCCCGCCACTGTCCTTAGGAGCCAGAACAATGAGCAACATTCCCGCCGACCTGCGTTACGCCGCCAGCCACGAGTGGGCGCGCCTGGAAGCCGACGGCACCGTGACCGTCGGCATCTCCGACCATGCCCAGGAGGCCCTGGGCGATGTGGTCTTCGTCGAACTGCCGGAACTGGGCAAGGCCCTGGCCGCTGGCCAGGAAGCCGGTGTGGTGGAGTCGGTGAAGGCCGCGTCCGACATCTACGCGCCGGTCTCCGGCGAAGTCATCGCCATCAACGAGGAACTGGCCGACTCGCCCGAGCGGGTCAACAGCGACCCCTACGGTGCCTGGTTCTTCAAGCTCAAGCCGGCCAACACCGCCGAGCTGGACAAGCTGCTGGACGCTGCCGGCTACGCCGCCGTCGCCGAAGCCTGATCACGCCTGCGCCCCGCAACGGGGCGCGCCCGGTCGGTTGCACCACCGGCCGGGCCTGCGTTCTTCCTGATCGTTCGCCTGGAAATACCTGACCGCTGCCCATACCGGGCAACGGCGGTGTGCGCTCAGTTTTCGCTCTTCAGTTGCAGCCGCGAGAGCAGCCCGATCAGCAGCACGTTGAAGAGGATGACCAGAACACTGTTCGTCAGTGCGAAAAGGCTGATCAGCTCGTTGGACAACTGATCGTAGATGCTGAAGTCGAAGATCGACAGCAGGCGTTCGGCGACCCAGAACAGGTCGATGGCAATGATCAGGATCAGGATGACTTTGAGGGTGGGAATCGGATTGCCCATGGGGCGTGGTCCTTGTGCCGGTTGTGGGAGGCCAGTCTAACCCGGCCTCCCGTTGCGTTCCGTGCGGCGTATCGTCCGTTTCGCGTTATTCGCTGGCGAGGATGGCGCTGGCCAGCGCCTCGTCGCTGGCGGTGAGGTCGGGGTTGTCGGCGCGCACCTGGCGCAGCGCGGCCTCCAGGTAGGGGCCACGGATCTGCCCGTCGCTGGCGACGAAGCTGCTGGCGTCCTCACGGGCGGCGACGATCAGTTTGTGGTCCTTGAAGGTGACGTAGGTGGAGGCGGTGGTGGCGCCGGAGGAGATCACGTTGCGCCAGAAGGAATCGGCCATGGCCGAACCGGCAGGGAGGCTGATCAGGGCGAGAACGGCGGCAGCAAGACGGGTACGCATGGCGGGCTCCAGGGGGGGGGTACCTGGCACCTTGGATTCCAGGCCCGTGTCCGGAGTTCCGCCGACGCCGATGGGCACCGCCGAAGCGTCACTCGCGATGCAGCGCAGGGTCGTCCGGGTTCAGTTGCTCCAGCTCGGCCAGCAGGGCCTGTACCCGCTGGATCTGCCCCGCCTCGCGCCAGTAGGCGATCAGCGCCAGGCGGGCCTCGCGGTGGGCCGGCTGGCTTTCCAGCACCAGCTCCAGGCGCCGGCAGGCCTCCTCCAGCCGGCCGGCATCGTGCAGCACGGTGGCCAGTACGTAGCCGTAGCCCGGGTTGCCCGGTTCCAGCCTGACGGCTTGTTCGAGTGCCTGCAGTGCGCCGCTGCGGTCGCCCCGGCGCAGCAGGGCCAGGCCCCGAGCGTGGTGCAGGGCGCCCGCCTCGGGGTGCCGGGCCAGGGTCTGGTCCAGCAGGGCCAGGGCCTCGTCACCGCGCTGGTTGGTCTCCAGCCACTGGGCCAGGGCGACGCTGCCGGGCAGGTAGTCCGGGTGGCGTGCCAGCAGGGTGCGCAGGCGGCCTTCCACCTGGTCGGCGCGCCCATCGGCCTGCTGCAGCGCAGCCAGGGCGAGCTGCACCTCCGGGCGTTCGGCCTGGCGGCTGAGGGCTGCCTCGTATTCGCCGATGGCCTGGCTCCAGGCGCGCTGGTAGTTGCCCAGCCCGGTGGTGCGCATGCCCAGCAGGTCGCGGGCGGCGGCGATGCGCACGCCGCGTACCCGGTCGCTCAGCAGCGGGCCCAGCAGGTCGCGGCGCTGCTCCGGTGGCAGCAGGGCGCTGACGGCACGGATAGCCGTCTCGCGCACCTGGGGCGCGGCGTGGTTGAGGTCGTTGGCGGCCACCTTCAGCGCCCGCTCGCTGGGGTAGGCCGGCAGCTCCGCCAGCAGGGTGGCGCGGCGGATGGCCGGCAGGTCGGCGCGCTCCAGTTGCTGGAACAACGCCCGCGAGGCGCCCGGCTTGCCCTGACGCACCAGGGCCAGGCTTTCGTCATAGCGTGGGGCAGCGGCCTGGGGGCGGCCGTACCAGCGCTCGAACTCGCCCACCAGGGTCTCGCTGGGCAGGTTGGCGTGGCAGGCCTGGCAAGCATCCGAGGTGCCCAGCTTCAGGGCGTGGGCCGGGTCCGGCAGGCTGAAGCGGTGGTCGTGGCGCAGGTCGTTGCCCAGCAACGTGCGTGACGGCATGTGGCAGTCGACGCAGCGCGAGCCGGCCTCGCCGGAGCGGTGGTGATGGTGCTCGGGGCTGCTGTAGTCCCGCGCCCGCAGGCCCCGGTCGTCGATGCCGGCAACGCGGCTGCGGCCCTCGGGGTTGTGGCACTGGGTGCAGAGGCCGTCGCCTTCCACCTTCAGGGTGCCGGCGTGGGGGTCGTGGCAAGTGGTGCAGCTCAGGCCGCGTGCGTACATGCGGCTCTGGGTGAAGGCGCCGTATTCGTAGACCTGCTCCTTGAAGTGGCCGTTCAGCTCGTACAGTTCGCGGGTCAGGGCGGCGGGCAGGTAGTCATCCATGAAGCGGTTCTGCACCTGGTAGCCCTCGCCCAGCGGCGTGCGGCGGGCGTGGCAGCGCGCGCAGCTTTCCACCTGGAGGCGGCTGCTGGCACGGCTGAGGTCCAGGCTGAAGCCGGCCTGGGCGTGCAGGCCGCTGAAACGCGCCCATTCCAGGTGGCGCGAGGCCGGGCCGTGGCAGGCCTGGCAGCCGACGCCGGGGGTCTGCCATTGGCTGGCATAGCGGTCGGTCGTGGCGTCGTAGTTCTTCCGGTAGCCGCTGGTGTGGCAGTCGATGCACTGCAGGTTGGCGTTCTGCCCGGGTTGGGCCCAATGGCTGCCGGCCCTGCTGTCGATGCCCTGGCCCGTCGGCAGGCGGAACCAGGCCTGGCGCTGCACGTCCCAGGCGATGTCCAGGGCCTGGTAGCGTCCGTCCGGGAAGGCCAGCAGGAGCTGCTGCAACGGTTCGACGCCGATCACCCAGGCCACCCGGTAGTCGCCGGGCTGGCCGTCCGCTCCCGCCGTGCTCACCCAGAAGCCGCCGTCGCGCTGGAAGAAGCGCGTGGCGCCGGCGCCATCCTCGAAGCGGGCGTCGTTGAAGTCGCCCTTCACCGTACCGGCGTTGGCCTCCTGCAGGGCGAGCTGGTGGTGGGAGCCCTTCCAGGCACGGGCCTGGGGTGCGTGGCAGGTGGCGCACTGCTGCTCGTCCACCCACTGCGCGGGGCTGTCGTCGAGGCTGGCGCGGGGCTGGCTGGCCGGCGTGTAGGGACGCCCGCCAGCGATCCACAGCCAACTGCCCAGCCCCAGCAGCACCGCCAGCGACAGCAGCACCGGCAACACATAGCTGCGGTGTGGGCGGGTGGAGGGCGTGGGGCTCGAATCAGGCATGCAGACGTTCGCTGTGGCGCATGGGCACGGAAGGCGGCAGCTTCCGTGAAGGCATGGGGGCTGTCAAACCAGCGCCTGCGGCTCCCCCGGGTGGGGCCGCTCGCGGCGCAGGTCGCCCGTGTTGGCCTGCAACTGGTGCCGCACCCAGTTGCCGAAAGCACGCACCGCCGGGCGTTCCGCCTTCAGCGGATCGGCTACCAGGTAGTAGCCCCGGGGCGAGTCGATGCGGGTTTCGAAGGGGCGTACCAGCAGACCCCGCGCCAGGGCATCGCCGCTGAGCAGGTTGTCGCCGATGGCCACGCCCTGGGCGGCGATGCAGGCGGACTGGGCGCAATGGGCATCGGAGAAGACGATGCCGCTGGAGGCGTCCACCTGAGAGGCGCCGGCGGTGGCCAGCCAGACCCGCCAGTCGCTGTGGTCGTTCATGTGCAGCAGGGGGAAGTCCGCCAGCTCGGCCGGGTGCTTGAGTCCGCCGTGGGCATTGATCAGGCGCGGGCTGCACACCGGGAAGAAGCGCAAGGCGACGATCTGCTCCACCCACTGGTCCGGCCAGTCGCCCATGCCGTAGGCGATGAACAGGTCGGCCTCGGGATTGCGGGTGTCGTCGGGGGCCCGTGGCGAGACCACCCGCAACTGCACCTGCGGATACTGGCGCTGGAAGGAGCCGATGTGGTGGCACAGCCAGTAGGTGGCGAAGCCGGGGTTGCAGCTCACGCAGAGCCGCCCGGAGACCTCCTGCTGGTCCAGCCCCAGTGCGGCCTCGCGCAGGCTGGAGAGCGCTCGTTGCACGTCCCGTGCATAGCGTTCGCCCCGGTAGGTGAGGCCGATGCCACGGCCGATGCGCTCGGTGAGGGCGAAGCCGAGGGCCTCTTCCAGGCTGCTGATCTGGTGGCTGATGGCGCTGCGGGTCAGGCTCAGCTCGCGGGCGGCAGCGGAGACGCTGCCCAGCCGGGCGACGGCGTCGAAGGCGCGCAGGGCAGTCATCGAAGGAAAGCGCATGGGGGCTCCGGAGCGGTGATGGGGCTGTGAATGGTGAGCAGGATCGAACAATAAGGCAAAAACAATTCGATTGTAGTTGCGTGTTGTTCACCAATACTGGAGCCCTTCCTCCGGCGGAAGCCGGGAGCCCATAACCAGAACAAGAGGTGCTCGCATGACCCGTTGTGCCCAGGCGCTCGTCCAGTTGCTCGAAGGCTACGGTGTCGACACCGTCTTCGGCATTCCCGGCGTGCATACCGTCGAGCTGTATCGCGGCCTGCACGGCAGCCGCCTGCGGCATGTCAGCCCGCGCCACGAGCAGGGTGCCGGTTTCATGGCCGACGGCTATGCCCGTGCCAGCGGCAAGCCGGGGGTGTGCTTCATCATCACCGGCCCGGGCATGACCAACATCCTCACCGCCATGGGCCAGGCCTACGCCGACTCGGTGCCCATGCTGGTGATCTCCACCACCAGCCGCCGCGAGCACCAGGCCCTGGGTCACGGCTACCTCCACGAGCTGCCGGACCAGCGCGCCATGGTTGCCGGCGTCTGCGCCTTCAGCCACACCTTGCAGCGCCCCGACGAACTGCCCGAGGTGCTGGCCCGCGCCTTCGGCCTGTTCCGTTGCGCTCGCCCGCGCCCGGTGCACATCGAGATTCCCCTGGACGTGCTGGAGATGCCGGCCGACGGCCTGGACCTGCGCCCACGCCCGCTGCCCGAGGCCGCCGCGCCGGCACCGGCCGCCGTGGCCGAGGCAGCCGCCCTGCTCGCCCGCGCCCGGCGCCCGCTGATCCTCGCTGGTGGCGGGGCGCGGGGTGCCGGCCCTGCCCTGCGTCAGTTGGCCGAGCGCCTGCAGGCGCCGGTGGCCCTCACCACCAACGCCCGGGGCCTGCTGGAGCCCGGGCATCCGCTGCTGCTCGACGGTGTGCAGTCCGCTGCCCACGGCCGGGCGCTGTTCGCCGAGGCCGATGCGGTCCTGGCCGTCGGGACCGAGCTGGGCGAGACCGACTACGACTTCTTCGGCCTCGGCCCCTTCCGTGTCGAGGCACCGCTGATCCGCCTCGACATCGACCCGCTGCAGGTGCTCGGTGCCGCCCGGGCCGACATCGGCCTGCTGGGCGATGCCGGCCTCGGCCTGGCGGCGCTGCTGGCGGCACTGCCCGCCGGGGCGGGCGATGGTGAATGGGCCCGGGCCGCCGTGGCGCGGGTCAACGCCTGCGAGCGCGACGGCTGGAACCCCCGCCAGCGGGCGATGCAGGCCCTGCTGGATACCCTGCGCGACAGCCTGCCGGCGCCGATCCTGGTGGGCGACTCCACCCAGCCGGTGTACCAGGGTGCCCTGGGCTACCGGGCCCCGGCCCCGGTCAGTTGGTTCAACGCCGGTACCGGCTACGGCACCCTCGGCTATGCCCTGCCGGCGGCCATCGGCGCCAAGCTGGCCTGCCCCCACCGCCCGGTCCTGGCGCTGGTGGGCGATGGCGGCCTGCAGTTCTCCAGCGCCGAGCTGATCGCCGCCCGCGAGGCCGGGGCCGGGGTGATCCTGGTGCTGTGGAACAACCACTGCTACGGCGAGATCCGCGACAGCATGCTGGCCCGCGAGGTGCCGCCGCTGGGGGTGGACATCCTCGCCCCGGACTTCGCCGCCCTGGCCCGCGCCTGCCATGTGCGCCACCACCGCGTGACCGGCCTGGAGGCGCTGGGTGCGCTGCTCGGCGAGCTGGACGGGAGCGCCGAGCCGCACCTGGTCGAGCTCGACGCCGCCGACTTCCTGCCTGCCTGAGCCCGGAGCGCCCATGTCTGCCAAAGCCTTTGCCCTCGATTGGGTGGAACGTCATCGCCAGCCGCTGTCCGACTGGCACCAGGTGATCTGGCACTTCGCCGAGCCGGCCTTCCGTGAGTACAAGTCCTGTGCCTGGTACGTCGACCTGCTGCGCCGCGAGGGCTTCACCGTGGAGGAGGCCAGCGGCGGCATGCCCACGGCCTTCTGCGCCACCTTCAGCAGCGGCGACGGACCGGTGCTGGCCAGCTACGCCGAGTACGACGCGGTGCCCGGCAACTGCCAGGCCGCCACCACCCGGCCGATGCCCCGCGAGGGCCTGTCGCGCTTCGCCCCGGGCCACACCGACCCGCACTCGGCCCTGGGCATCAGCGCCCTGGGTGGGGTGCTGGCCGCCAAGGCCGCCATGCAGGCGCACGGTCTCAAGGGCACCCTGCGCTTCTTCGGCGAGCCGGCGGAGAAGCTGCGCGCCTCCAAGCCGGTGCACGCGGCCAAGGGGTACTACGACGGCCTCGACGCGGCCATCAGCTTCCACCCCACCTACCTGCTGCCGCTGAACAACACCACCACCTGGGACACCCACTGCGGTATCGCCTACGCCTTCATCTACAGCTTCACCTGCGAGGCGCCCCAGGACTGGATCGCTGCCGACGCCTACAGCCCGATCCCGCAGAACCACCTGGCGGCCCGCGCGCCGGGCGCCAACGACGCGCTGGTGCACTTCTACACCCTCAACGAGAGCCTGCGCCGCTCCACCCTGCCGTTCACCGGCCTGTGGAGCTTCAACGAGGCCATCCTCACCGCCGGCCAGGCCACCGCCGACAACCTGCCGCCGCACCTGGCGCAGATCCAGTACCTGCTGCGCTGCGATTCCATCGAGCAGGCCGAGACCGTCTGCCGGGTGATGGACAACAACGCTGCAGCGGCGGCCCTGGCCACCGGCTGCCAGTGGAAGAAGACCTGGGTGTGCAAGTCCCGCGGCGGGCTGCCCAACCATGTGCTGGCCCAGGCCACCTACGACAACCTGGCCGCCGTCGGTGCGCCGCAGTGGGGCGAGGCGGCCATCGCCGTGGCCCGGGAGATCCAGGCCAACCTGGGGCTGGAGCCCATGGAGCGGCCCTTCCTCGCGGCCACCGAGGCCCTCATCGACCCCCGCGAGTGCGAGCGCCAGTTGCGCCTGCAGATGCCGGCCTGGCAGCGCCACCTCACCTCCGACGACTACCCGGAATACACCTGGCATTGCCCGACGGTGCGCCTGCTGGTGGCGCGGCCGATGCTCGCCGCCGCCGGCACGCCCTACCCGGACTGGGTGGCCAATGCCCTGGGCGGCATCCGCGAGACCATCGACCCGATGATCCAGGTGGCGGCCAAGACCATCGCCGCGACCCTGGTGGACCTGCTCACCCGGCCCGAGTTGCTGGGGGCCGCGCGGGAGGAGTTCGTCCGGCGCACCGGCGGCGGCATCGGTGGCGAGCACTGGCAGGCGCCGCTGCTGCCGGCCGACTTCGAGGCGCCTCACCGGTTCCGCTGGCCGGAGTACATCCGCACCGTGCGCGGCGAAGAGTGGTGGATTCCGGCGCGGGACGACGAATGAACGGGAGCGAAGCGATGAACCAGGCATGTGACGGCGCCACCCCGGTGGTGGCCATCGAGGGGCTGCACAAGAGCTACGGCGACCATGCCGTGCTCAAGGGCATCTCCCTGGAGGCGCGGGAGGGCGACGTGGTGTCGCTGATCGGCGCCAGCGGCTCGGGCAAGAGCACCCTGCTGCGCTGCATCAACCTGCTGGAGATTCCCGATGCCGGCAGCCTGCGCATCAACGGCGAGGCCGTGCTGCTCAAGCGTGACCGCCACGGCCATGGGCGCATCGGCGACCCGCGCCAGGTGGAGCGACTGCGGGCGCGGCTGGCGATGGTGTTCCAGAACTTCAACCTCTGGCCCCACCGCACGGTGCTGGAGAACGTCATAGAGGCGCCCGTGCATGTGCTCGGCGAGCCCCGCGCGGAGGCCATCGCCCACGCCGAGCAGTTGCTGGAGCGGGTCGGCCTGGCGGACAAGCGCCATGCCTACCCGGCCTTTCTCTCCGGTGGCCAGCAGCAGCGCGTGGCCATCGCCCGGGCGCTGGCCGTGCGGCCCCGGGTGATGCTGTTCGACGAGCCCACCTCGGCGCTGGACCCGGAGCTGGTGGGCGACGTGCTGCGGGTGATCCGCAGCATCGCCGAGGAGGGCCGCACCATGATCCTCGTCACTCACGAGATGGCCTTCGCCCGTGATGTCTCAAGCCAGGTGGTGTTCCTCCACCAGGGCCGCATCGAGGAACAGGGCCCGCCCGAGCAGGTGCTGCTGGACCCGCGCAGCGAGCGCTGCCGGCAGTTCGTGATGGCCCAGGACAACCGCTGAATCCCCTGACAACAACGACCACAACCGAGGGAATGCACATGAAGAAAACCCTTCTCGCCCTGCTCCTGGCCGCCGCCAGCCACGCAGCGACGGCCCAGGAGACCATCGTCTTCGGCATCGCCCTGGAGCCCTACCCGCCGTTCTCCTTCAAGAGCGGCAAGGGTGAATGGAGCGGCTTCGAGCCGGAGCTGATCCGCGCAGTGTGCGAACGCCTGCAGGCCCAGTGCCCGCTCAACGAGATGGCCTGGGACGGGCTGATCCCGGCGCTCAAGGCGCAGCAGGTGGACGTGGTGCTGAACTCCCTGTCGATCACCCCCGAGCGGCGCCAGGTGGTGGACTTCAGCGAGCCCTATTTCTTCACCCCGGCGCTGTGGGTCGCCGACCGCAGCCTCGACGTGGCGCCCACGCCGGAAGGCCTCAAGGGCCTGATCATCGGCGTGCAGGGCTCCACCACCCACTCGGCGTACGTCAAGGCGTACTACGGCAAGACTTCCACCGTGCGCTACTACAACGACCAGGACGACCTGCTCGCCGACCTGCGCAGCGGCCGGGTCGATATCCTCCTCGCCGACCAGTTGGCGGTGGAGCCGCTGCTCGACCTGCCGGACAACGCCATGCTCGCCAGCAAGGGCGCGGCGCCCCAGGACCCGTTGCTGGGCGAAGGCGTCGGCGCGGCGGTGCGCAAGGGCAATGATGCCCTGCGCGAGCGCCTCAATCAGACCCTGCAGGCGCTGCGCGACGATGGCACCTACGACGCCATCCGCAGCCGCTACTTCAAGACCGACATCGCGGCACGGCCATGATGGCGCCCGATTTCTCCCAACTGCTGTTCGCCGACGGCTGGCTGCAGGCCCTGGCCCAGGGTGCCATCCGCACCCTGGGCATCTCCCTGGGGGCGTTCGTGCTCGGGCTGGCGCTGGGGCTGAGCGTGGCCCTGCTGAAGCTGTGGGGGCCGCGCTGGCTGGTGATCTGGGCCAACTGCTACACCACGCTGTACCGCGCGGTGCCGGAGCTGCTGCTGATCCTGCTGCTGTACTACGCCGGCTCCGACCTGCTCAACCTGCTGATGGCCGCCGCCGGCCAGCCGCCGGTTGAGGTCAACGGCTTTCTCGCCGCCATCGTGGTGCTGGGCATCGTCCAGGGCGCCTATTCGGCGGAGATCATCCGTGGCGCCATCGAGGCCATCCCGGTGGGCCAGGTGGAGGCGGCGCGGGCCTATGGCATGAGGCCGCTGCTGGTGCTGCGGCGGGTGCTGCTGCCGAGCATGCTGCCCCACGTGGTCGCCGGGCTCTCCAACCTCTGGCTGGTGCTGGTCAAGGACAGCGCGCTGATCAGTGTGGTGGGCTACAGCGAGCTGCTGGGCGCGGGGCGCCAGGCGGCGGCTTCGACCAAGCACTACCTGATGTTCTACCTGGTGGTCGCGGCCTTCTACTACGTCATCACCCTGTGTTCCGGGCTGGTCTTCCGCCGTATCGAAGCGCGCTTCGAGCGGTGGATGCCCCGGCTCGCCTAGGAGGCCCCGTGGACTTTTCCTGGTTGGACGGTTTCATCGGCGAGCTTTCCCGTGGCGTGCTGCTGACGGTGCAGCTGCTGCTGGTGTCGGCGGTCTTCGGCTTCCTGCTCGCCGTTGCCGTGGCGCTGGCGCGGCTGGCCCGCAACCCGCTGCTGGCCGGCGCGGCGCGCTTCTACACCAGCGTGCTGCGGGGCACGCCGCTGCTGGTGCAGATCTACATCCTCTACTACGGCCTCGGCAGCGTGTTCGCCAGCTTCCCGCTGATCCGTCACAGCCTGCTCTGGCCCTATCTGCGCGAGGGCTTCTGGTACGTGGCGCTGGCCCTGACCCTGAGCGTGGGGGCCTATGTCGGCGAGGTGCTGCGCGGTGGCTTGCGGGCGGTGCCCCGGGGCGAACTGGAGGCGGCGCGGGCCTACGGCATGCGACCCGGGCAGGTGCTGAGGCGGGTGTGGATGCCGCGGGCCCTGCAGATGCTGCGCCCGGCCCTGGCCGGCGAGAGCGTGATGCTGCTCAAGTCCACGGCGCTGGCCTCCACCGTGGCGGTGACCGACCTGCTGGGGGCGGCGAACCTCGTGCGCGCGCAGACGCTGAAGGTGTACGAGCCGTTGCTGGTGGTGGCGGTGGTGTACATCGTCCTCGCCTTCCTCATCGAACAGGGCTTCGCGCGCATCGGCCGTACGCCGCAGCGCCAGGCCTGAATCCATGGACCCGGACCCCAAGGAGCCGTGCATGAAGTATTCATCCCTGGTCGGGCGCATCAGCGGCGAGACCGTCAGCGCCTGGGACATCCACTACGCGGCCTGTGCCGCCCAGGCGCGCGGCGAGGACGCCATCGTGCTGAGCATCGGCGACCCGGATTTCACCACCGCCGAGCCGATCCGCGCGGCGGCCGTCGAGGCCCTGGCCCAGGGCGACACCCACTACACCGAGGTGATCGGCCGTGCTGCCCTGCGCGAGGCCATCGCTGCCAAGCAGCGCCGGCTGCTGGGCATCCCGGTGGGTGCCGAGCAGGTGGCGGTGGTCGCCGGGGCGCAGAACGGCCTGTTCGCCACGGCGCTGTGCCTGTTCGAGGCCGGCGACGAGGTGCTGGTGCCGGAGCCGATGTACCTGACCTACGCCGCCAGCATCCAGGCCTCCGGCGCCCGCCTGGTGAGCATTCCGCAGCCGGCGGAGGGCGACTTCCGCCTCACCGCCGAGGCCCTGGAAGCGGTGCTCACGCCGCGCACCCGGGGCATCGCCCTGGCGACGCCGAACAACCCCACCGGCAACGTCTACACCGCCGAGGAGCTGCAGGCGGTGGCCGAGGTGGCCCGTCGTCATGACCTCTGGGTGATTTCCGACGAGGTGTACGGGCAGCTCACCTACGAGCGCGGCCACCGCAGCATCGCCAGCCTTGAGGGCATGGCGGCGCGCACGGTGGTGCTCAACAGCCTGTCCAAGACCCATGCGATGACGGGCTGGCGGGTGGGCTGGGTGGTGGCGCCGCCGGCGCTGATCGGCCACCTGGACAACCTGATGCTGTGCATGATCTACGGCCTGCCGGGCTTCATCCAGGCCGCTGCGCTGAAGGCCCTGGAGCTGGACGAGGCGGTGGTGGGGGACGCCCGCGAAACCTACCGCCGCCGCCGCGACCTGGTGGTGCGGGGGCTCGCCGATGTGCCGCTGCTGCGCTGCAAGGCGCCGGAGGCGGGCATGTTCATGCTGGTGGACGTGCGCGAGACGGGGCTCTCGGGCATGGACTTCGCCTGGCAGCTGTTCCGCGAGACCGGGGTCTCGGTGCTCGATGCCGAAGCCTTCGGCGCCAGTTGCCGGGGCTTCGTGCGGCTCTCGTTCACCGTCTCCGATGCCGAGCTGGAGGAAGCCTGCCGTCGCATCGCCGGCTTTATCCAGCGCCTGCAACGCTCGCGCTGACCTACCGCAATTCCTGACCTAACCAGGCTCACGGTGCGTTCGCGCGCCGGGCCTGGCCACGCCCGAAAATCACAAGGTGCCGCCATGACTGACGCCGACAACTTCTCCTCGACCCATTCGGCCACGGGCCATTACGCCGACCTGATCCTCGACAACGGCCGCTTCTACACCCAGGACCCGGCGCAGCCCTGGGCCGAGGCGGTGGCCATCGGCGGGGGGCGCCTGCTGGCCGTGGGCAGCCGTGCCGCCGTGCAGGTGCTGCGCGGCCCGCAGACCCGCGTGCATGACCTCGACGGCGCCTTCTGCATGCCCGGCCTGCACGACATGCACACCCACCCGGACCTGGCCCTGGCGCCGCGCTACAGCGATGACCTCGATGTCGGTATCGAGGACCCGACGCCGGCGCAGCTGGAGGCGGCGATCCGCGCCTATGCCGATGCCCACCCCGGCGAGGGTTGGATCCACGGCCAGTACTGGGTGCGCTACACCTTCCGCGAGGCGGGCCTGGTGCCCGGCCGCGCCTGGCTCGATGCGGTGATGCCGGACCGCCCGGTGGCGCTGCTGGACCGCATGTGGGGGACGATGATGGTGAACTCGAAGGCGCTGCAGCTCGCGGGCATCGACCGCCATACCCCCGACCCGCGCAACGGCTACCTGGAGCGCGACCCGCTGACCGGCGAGCCCACCGGGCTGATGATCGACGGCGCCTACGCGATGATCCACGCCGCCATGCCGCCCACCCCGGTGGCGGTGCTGCGCCGGGCCTACCGCGACGGCGTGCACTTCCAGAGTTCACGCGGGGTCACGGCGAGCAAGTACGTGCACGTCTGCGAGCACCGTCTGCAGGCGCTGAAGGCGCTGGATGATGCCGGCGAGCTGACGGTGCGCATCGAGGCGGCGATCAGTTGGCAGGACGACATCTTCCCGGTGCGTCGGCGCTGGGAGCTGCTGGCCGGCGAGCGCCACTACTACCGCAGCGCCCGGCTGAGCGCCAACGCGGTGAAATTCCACTTCGACGGCACGGTGGAGCCGCGCTCCTCCTTCCTGCTGACGCCCTGGCCGAACGAGTCGGACTGGCGCGGCAAGCTCAACCTGACCCCGGAACACATCACCGACATGCTGGTGGACATGGACCGCCGGGGCATCCGGGTGATTGCCCACTGCACCGGCGATGGCGCCTCCGACGTGTTCCTCGATGCGGTGGCGGAGGCGCGGCGGCGCAACGGCTTCAGCGGGGTGCGCCACCAGTGTGCACACAGCACGTTGCTGCACCCGGGCAACCTGGCGCGCTTCCAGGCGTTGCAGGTGATCGCCGAGTTCTCCCCGGCGGCCTGGTACCCGACGCCCTTCGCCAGTGGCGCGCGTTCGGGCTACGGCCAGGAGCGGCTGAAGCGCATCTACGACTTCAAGGGCGTGCTGGAGGCCGGCGGCACGGCGGTGTTCGGCACCGACTGGCCGGTGGCGTCCATCGATCCCTGGCTGGCGCTGGAGACGATGGTGACCCGGCAAAACCCCTGGAACGACGACCCGGCCTGCTTCGGCGAGCCCATCAGCCTGCCCCAGGCTCTGCGGGTGGCCACCCTGAACGGGGCGCTCGCCATGGGGCTGGAGGCCAGCACTGGCAGCCTGGAAGTGGGCAAGGCGGCGGACCTGATCGTGCTCGACCGCGACCTGTTCGCCCAGCCGGCGCGCAACTACATTCACCGCACCCAGGTGCTGCTGACCTTCGTCGAGGGGCAACTGGTGTACGACCGGGGCGAGGCGCTGGTGGGCCTGGGGCTGCAGGCGGTGTGGCGTGGCGAGCCGCCGGTGATCGAGTCGGGGGCACGCCAGGATGGCTGAGCGCATCGCGGTCACGGTGGTGGCAGGCTTTCTCGGCGCGGGCAAGACCACGCTGCTCAACCGCATGGTGCGGCAGGCCGGGGACAGCCGGCTGGCGGTGATCGTCAACGATTTCGGCGCGCTGAACATTGATGCGGCGCTGGTGGCCGAGGTGACCGATGCGGTGTACAGCCTGCAGAACGGCTGCATCTGTTGCACGGTGCAGGAGGACCTGCTGGCGCAGTTGGCCAGCCTCGCGCAGCTCTCGCCGCGCCTGGAGCGCATCGTCATCGAGTGCAGCGGTGTTTCCGACCCGCAGCGCATCGTGCAGACCCTGGGTTATCCACAGTTGCGCGGTCTGCTGCGGCTGGACCTGGTGATCACCCTGGTGGACGCCACGCGGCACCTGGAGCTGGAGGGCGACTACGCACGCCTGGCCCGCGCCCAGTTGGCAGCGGCCGATGTGCTGCTGCTGAACAAGGCGGACCTGGTGGACGAGGCCGCCCTGGCCGCCGTGCGGCAGGCCCTGCCGGGGCGGGCGCTGGTGCATGTCGGGGTGCAGGCCGACCTGCCGGAGGCGCTGTGGCTGGAGCCGGCGCTACGGACGCCGGGGTTGGTGCCGGTGGTGGGCGTGGCCCATACCGATCTGTTCGAAAGCTGGTTGTGGAGCAGTGGCGAGCGGTTCGACGGGGCGCGCCTGCAGGCCTGGCTGGGGCAGGTGCCGGCGGAGGTCTTCCGCATCAAGGGCTGCATACGGTTGGCCGGACGGGACGAGAGCCTCTGGCTGCAGCAGGTGGGCGGAAGCAGCCAGTTCGAGGTGATGGTGGAGCGGGCGGAGGGTTCACAGCTGGTGTTCATCGCCCGGCAGGGGTTTGCCGGGCGTGAAGCGTTGGAGTGTGGTCTGCGCGACTGCCTGGGCTGAGTGGCTCAGCGGCCGTCGCGGAAGGCGGTCCAGATTTCGTCGCGGGTGGCGCCGAGCTTCTCGGGCAGCGGCTCCAGGGCGAACAGGCGGCGCTTGGTCTCCTTGTCCGGGTAGAGGCCGGGCTGGTCACGCAGGCTGGGGTCGAGGAACTGGCGCGAGTCGACGTTGCCGTTGGGGTAGAGGGTTTCGCTGGTGATCCGGGCGGCGACTTCGGGCTGCATCAGGAAGTCGATGAAGCGGTGGGCCAGGTCGGCGCGGTTGGCGCTCTTGGGGATGGCCAGGTTGTCGATGAACAGCACCGAGCCCTCATCCGGTACCACGAAGCGCACCGGCTGGCCGGCGGCTGCGGCGTTCAGGGCGTCGCCGACCCAGGCCATGGCGACGCACAGGTGGCCCTTGTTGAGGTCTTCGATGTAGCGCTCGCTGTCGATGTAGCGAAGGTTCGGGCGCAGGCCTGCCAGGACTTCGGCCGAGCGCTTGAGGCGGCTGGGCGCGGTGCGGGCGAGGCTGCGGCCCTGGTAGGTCATGAGCACGGAGAGGGCTTCGTCCGGGGCGTCCAGCACGCTCATCCCGCAGCTGGAGAGGCGTTTGCTCTGTTCGGGATCGAAGAGTACGGCCCAGCTGTTGGGCAGCGGGCCGCCGAAGGCTTTCTCGGCCTGCGGGCCGTTCACGGCGAGGCCGACGGCGCCCCACAGGTAGGGTACGGCGTAGCGGTTGTCGGGGTCGACGCCAGCGAGCTTGCTCATCAGTTGCGGGTCGAGGTGCTTGCGGTTGGGCAGGCGGGCGAGGTCCAGCGGCTGCAGCTTGCCGGCGCGGATCAGCTCGGGAAGGTTGTTGTGGGAGGGCACCACCACGTCGACCGCTTCGCCGCTGTCGATGACCTTGAGCAGCTCTTCGGCGCTGGTGAAGGTGTGGTAGTCGACACGGATGCCGGTCTGCTGCTCGAAGTCCTTGAGGACCTGGGGCGCGATGTAGTCATTCCAGTTGTAGACGCGGATGCTCTCGTCGGCGGCGGCAAGGGTCGGCAGCAACGCGAGCAGCAGTGGGGCGAGGAAGCGGGGCATGGAGTCCTCCCTGGTGGATGGCGCAGCATTGTGCGGCGGCATGAAGTTCAGCAGGTTGATTCACATCAGCGCCTGGGCCTCTCTAGCTCGGGCCTTTGCGCGTCTTCCACTGCCCATGCCAGGCGCCGGGCGGCAGATTGCAGGCAAAAAAACGCCGGCCCTGGGGCCGGCGTTTCTGGACTCGATTACACGGTATGCAGGTACCAGTTGTATTCGAGGTCGGAGATGGAGTGCTCGAACTCCTCCAGCTCGCTTTCCTTGCACGCGACGAAGATGTCGATGTAGTCCGGGCTGATGTACTTGGCCAGGATTTCACTGTCATCCAGCTCGCGCAGGGCGTCGCGCAGGTTGTTCGGCAGGCTCTGCTCCAGCTGCTCGTACGAGTTGCCTTCGATGGGCGCACCGGGCTCGATCTTGTTGGTCAGGCCGTGGTGGATGCCGGACAGGATGGCCGCCATCATCAGGTACGGGTTGGCGTCGGCACCGGCTACGCGGTGTTCGATGCGCACCGCATCGGAGCTGCCGGTGGGCACGCGAACGGCCACGGTGCGGTTGTCCAGGCCCCAGCTCGGCGCGTTCGGCACGTAGAACTGTGCGCCGAAGCGGCGGTAGGAGTTGACGTTGGGGCAGAGGAAGGCCATCGAGGCGGCCATGGTCTCGAGCACACCGCCGACCGCATGACGAAGGGCGGCGTTCTGCTCGGGATCATCGGCAGCGAAGATGTTCTTGCCGGTCTTCTTGTCGATCAGGGAAATGTGCACATGCAAGCCGTTGCCCGCCTGGCCCGGGTAGGGCTTGGCCATGAAGGTGCTGTCCATTTCATGGTCGTAGGCGATGTTCTTGATCAACCGCTTGAGCAGGACCGCGTAGTCGCACGCCTTGAGGGCGTCGGTCACGTGGTGCAGGTTGACTTCGAACTGGGCGGGGGCGCTTTCCTTGACGATGGCGTCGGCAGGGATGGCCTGGACCTTGGCGCCTTCGAGAATGTCCTGCAGGCAGTCGGCGTACTCGTCGAGGTCGTCGATCAGGTAGACCTGGGTGGACTGCGGGCGTTTGCCTGAGATCGGGGAGCGCGGCGGCTGTGGGCGACCGTTCACGTTCTCCTGGTCGATCAGGTAGAACTCCAGCTCGAACGCGGCACAGATGGCGAGGCCCAGCTCGTCGAACTTCTCCACGACCTGGCGCAGGACTTCACGCGGGTCGGCGAAGAACGGCTCGCCTTCGATTTCGTGCATGGTCATCAGCAGTTGCGCGGTGGGGCGCTTCTGCCAGGGCTCATCGCACAGGGTGCCGGGGATCGGATAGCAGATGCGGTCCGCATCGCCGATGTCCAGGCCGAGGCCAGTGCTTTCGACGGTGGAGCCATTGATGTCGAGAGCAAATAAGGAGGCGGGGAGGTTGATGCCTTTTTCGTAGACCTTGTGGAGACTGGCGCGTTCGATTCGCTTGCCTCGAACCACTCCATTCATATCTGCGATCAGGAGATCGACGAACTGGACCTCAGGATGTTCCTTAAGGAACTCGTTCGCTTCTTGAAGCTGAACGGCACGCGGGGGTACCGACATGATGCAACACCTTTCTTGTTAAAAATATCAATCACGTATTGACTAGGGGTTGAGTCAATCGAAAAGCCCCTTGGATGTCAATAGCGCCGTATTTTGCCCTAAAGCAGGGCTCGATGGCCAATTTTGGGGCGTTTCAGGGCATCTTGGCCCTGCTCGGAGCCATGTCTGGCGCGGCGTCCAGTGGGGTGTGTTCAATTTTTTACAGCCCTATTGTGTAAAAAAATGAACAACGCTAAGCTCGGCCAAAACCCATAACAGCAATAAAACGGGTGCCCCATGTCTCGCCTGCCGTTGATCGGCGTAACCGCTTGCACCAAGCAGATCGGTCCACATCCCTACCATGTTGCAGGTGACAAATATCTTCGGGCAGTAGCTCTTGGGGCTGGCGGTATTCCTCTCATCATTCCGGCACTGGGCGATATTCTGGACATCGATGCCCTGCTGGAGAGTCTAGACGGACTCCTGTTCACCGGTTCGCCTTCCAACGTAGAACCTCATCTTTATTCCGGTCCGGCCAGTGCGCCCGGCACCCTCCATGACCCCGAACGCGATGCCATCACCCTGCCGTTGCTGCGTGCTGCAGTCGAGCGTGGCGTGCCGGTGCTGGGCATCTGCCGGGGCTTCCAGGAAATGAACGTGGCCTTCGGCGGCTCGTTGCACCAGAAGGTGCATGAGGTCGAGGGCTTCATGGACCACCGTGAGCCTGAAGACCAGCCGCTCGAAGTCCAGTACGCACCGCGCCACCCGGTCTCCGTGCAACCGGGTGGCGTGCTCACCGGCCTCGGTGTGCCGGGCGAGTTTCTCGTCAATTCCATCCACGGCCAGGGTGTTGAACGTCTGGCGCCCGGCCTTCGAGTTGAAGCGCTGGCGCCCGACGGATTGGTCGAATCCGTATCGGTCGAAGGCGCCAGGTCCTTCGCACTCGGCGTACAGTGGCATCCCGAGTGGCAGGTTCGCTCCAACTCCGTATATCTCGCCATCTTCCAGGCCTTTGGTGAGGCTTGCAGGGAGAGGGCGGGGCAACGCTGAGCCCGGCTATTCCAGTCGAGGCTCTCAAACCCTGAGGTCTTTATGACTACCAAGCTCGACCAGCTCACCAGCTGGCTGAAAGAACGCAAAATCACCGAAGTTGAATGCTTGATCAGCGATCTTACCGGCATTGCGCGCGGCAAGATCTCGCCGACCAACAAGTTCCTCGACGAGAAGGGCATGCGCCTCCCCGAGAGTGTGCTGCTGCAGACCGTCACCGGCGACTATGTCGAGGACGACATCTATTACGACCTGCTCGACCCGGCGGACATCGACATGTTCTGCCGCCCGGACGAGAAGGCCGTCTACCTGGTGCCCTGGGCCATCGAGCCCACCGCCATGGTCATCCACGACACCTTCGACAAGCAGGGCAACCCCATCGAGCTGTCGCCCCGCAACCTGCTGAAGAAGGTGCTCAAGCTTTACGCGGACAAGGGCTGGAAGCCGATCGTCGCGCCAGAGATGGAGTTCTACCTGACCAAGCGCTGCGACGACCCGGACTTCCCGCTGCAGGCCCCGCTGGGCCGCTCCGGCCGTCCTGAAACCGGTCGCCAGTCCTTCTCCATCGATGCCGCGAACGAGTTCGACCCGCTGTTCGAGGACATGTACGACTGGTGCGAGACGCAGGACCTGGACCTGGACACCCTCATCCATGAGGAGGGTCCGGCGCAGATGGAGATCAACTTCCGCCACGGCGATGCCCTGGACCTGGCCGACCAGATCCTGGTGTTCAAGCGCACCATGCGCGAGGCGGCCCTCAAGCACAACGTGGCCGCCACCTTCATGGCCAAGCCGATCACCGACGAGCCGGGCAGCGCCATGCACCTGCACCAGAGCGTGATCGACATCAAGACGGGCAAGAACGTCTTCTCCAACGATGACGGTTCGATGAGCGATCTGTTCCTCCAGCACATCGGGGGCCTGCAGAAGTACATCCCCGAACTGCTGCCGTTGTTCGCCCCGAACGTGAACTCCTTCCGTCGCTTCCTGCCGGACACCTCGGCGCCGGTGAACGTGGAATGGGGCGAGGAGAACCGCACCGTCGGTCTGCGCGTGCCGGATGCAGGCCCGCAGAATCGCCGCGTGGAGAACCGCCTGGCCGGCGCTGACGCCAACCCCTACCTGGCCATCGCGGCCAGCCTGCTGTGCGGGTACATGGGGATGGTGGAAGGCGTGAAGCCGAGCGCGCCGGTGAAGGGTCGTGGCTACGAGCGTCGCAACCTGCGCCTGCCGCTGACCATCGAGGCAGCACTGGAACGGATGGAATCCTGCCGGGAGATCGAGAAGTACCTGGGCAGCAAGTTCATCAAGGCCTATGTGGCCGTGAAACGTGCCGAGCACGAAAACTTCAAACGGGTGATCAGCTCCTGGGAACGTGAGTTCCTGCTGCTCTCCGTCTGATCAGGAACCGGCACGCCGGCCGTGAAGGCCGGCGTCGCCGAAGAGTGTTTAACGAGGTATGGAAATGAACAGCCAAGTGACCAATCCAAGGACCCTTGAGTGGCAGGCCCTCAGCCGTGACCACCACCTGCCGCCCTTCACCGACTACAAGGCGCTGAATGCCAAGGGTGCCCGCATCATCACCAAGGCCGAAGGCGTCTACGTCTGGGACAGTGAAGGCAACAAGATCCTGGACGGCATGGCCGGCCTCTGGTGCGTGAACGTCGGCTATGGTCGCGAGGAGTTGGTGCAGGCCGCGGCCAACCAGATGCGCGAGCTGCCCTTCTACAACCTGTTCTTCCAGACCGCCCACCCGCCGGCCATCGAGCTGGCCAAGGCCATTTCCGAACTGGCGCCCGAAGGCATGAACCACGTGTTCTTCACCGGCTCCGGCTCCGAGGCCAACGACACTGTGCTGCGCATGGTCCGTCACTACTGGGCGACCAAGGGCCAGCCTGAGAAAAAAGTGGTGATCGGCCGCTGGAATGGTTACCACGGCTCCACCGTCGCTGGCGTCAGCCTCGGCGGCATGAAGGCCCTGCATGGACAGGGCGACCTGCCGATCCCCGGCATCGTGCACATTCCCCAGCCCTACTGGTACGGCGAGGGCGGCGACATGGCCCCGGCCGAGTTTGGCGTCTGGGCGGCCGAGCAGTTGGAGAAGAAGATTCTCGAAGTCGGCGAGGAGAACGTCGCTGCCTTCATCGCCGAGCCCATCCAGGGCGCCGGTGGCGTCATCGTTCCGCCGGAAACCTACTGGCCGAAGATCCGCGAGATCCTCGCCAAGTACGACATTTTGTTCATCGCCGACGAAGTGATCTGCGGCTTCGGCCGTACCGGCGAATGGTTCGGCAGCCAGTATTACGGCAACGCCCCGGACCTGATGCCGATCGCCAAGGGCCTGACCTCCGGCTACATCCCCATGGGCGGGGTGATCGTCCGTGACGAGATCGTCGAGGTCCTCAACCAGGGCGGCGAGTTCTACCACGGCTTCACCTACTCCGGTCACCCGGTGGCCGCCGCCGTGGCCCTGGAGAACATCCGCATCCTGCGTGACGAGAAGATCGTCGAGAAGGTGAAGGCGGAAACGGCACCCTATTTGCAGCAACGCTGGCAGGAGCTGGCTGACCATCCCCTGGTCGGCGAAGCGCGTGGAGTGGGCATGGTTGGCGCACTCGAGCTGGTCAAGAACAAGAAGACCCGCGAGCGCTTCAACGACCTAGGCGTGGGCATGCAGTGCCGCGAGCACTGCTTCCGCAATGGCCTGATCATGCGGGCGGTGGGCGATACGATGATCATTTCGCCCCCCCTGGTGATCACCAAGGACGAGATCGACGAACTGGTGACCAAGGCTCGCAAGTGCCTTGACCTCACCGCGAGTGCAGTTCTGGGTTGAGCAAATGGGCGAGTTTGCAAACAATCGCTACCGCGAGCTGTTGTAAGCACCGCCCCCCACCCTAGACTGTGCCAGTGCGTTGGCCAGGCTCACCGGGCGGTGGCGTATTCGGTTACGACGCCGCTCGGACACTTAAACAACAAACGGAGCTACCCGCATGTTCAAAACCTTCGGCAAGACCCTGCTCGCCGTGACGCTGGCTGGCGCTGTGGCCGGCGTGGCCCAGGCAGAAGACAAGGTGCTGCACGTCTACAACTGGTCCGACTACATCGCCCCGGACACCGTGGAGAAATTCACCAAGGAAACCGGGATCAAGGTGGTCTACGACGTCTTCGACTCCAACGAGACCCTCGAAGCCAAGCTCCTGGCCGGCAAATCCGGTTATGACATCGTGGTGCCCTCGAACAACTTCCTGGCCAAGCAGATCAAGGCCAAGGTCTACCAGCCGCTGGACAAGTCCAAGCTGCCGAACTGGAAGAACCTGGACCCGAACCTGCTGAAGACCGTCGAAGTGTCCGACCCGGGCAACCAGTACGCCTTCCCCTACATGTGGGGCTCCATCGGCATCGGCTACAACCCGGAGAAGGTCAAGGCCGTCCTGGGTGACAACGCCCCGGTGGATTCCTGGGACCTGCTGTTCAAGCCCGAGAACATCGAGAAGCTGAAGTCCTGCGGCGTCTCCTTCCTCGACTCGCCGACCGAGATCCTCCCCATCGCCCTGCACTACCTGGGCTACAAGCCCACCAGCCAGGACCCGAAGGAGCTGAAGGAAGCCGAGGCCCTGTTCCTCAAGATCCGTCCCCACATCACCTACTTCCACTCCTCCAAGTACATCTCCGACCTGGCCAACGGCAACCTGTGTGTGGCGGTCGGCTACTCGGGTGACGTGTACCAGGCCAAGTCCCGCGCCGAAGAGGCCAAGGGTGGCGTGAAGGTCGCCTACAACATTCCGAAGGAAGGCGCCGGCACCTTCTTCGACATGGTTGCCATCCCCGCCGATGCCGCCAACCCCGACGCCGCCTACGCCTTCATGAACTTCATCATGAAGCCGGAGATCATGGCCGAGATCACCAACGTCGTGCAGTTCCCGAACGGCAATGCCGCCGCGACCCCGCTGGTGGATGAGGCGATCCGTACCGACCCGGGCATCTACCCGAGCCCGGAAACCATGGCCAAGCTCTACGCCTTCCCGGACCTGCCGGCCAAGGTGCAGCGCGTGATGACCCGTACCTGGACCACCATCAAGTCGGGCAAGTAAGCCGTCGTACCCCGTCCCCCGGCTGAGCTGGGGGACGGTCATCCCCGAGAGGATCGCTCATGCGAAAACGTCCCTGGCTGTACGGGTTGCTGGCCAGCGCCCTCCTCATGTCCGCCGTCAGCGCGGAAGAGCGAGTGGTGCGCGTCTACAACTGGTCGGACTACATCGCCCCCGGCACCCTGGAGAACTTCCAGAAGGAGACCGGCATCCGGGTGATCTACGACGTCTTCGACTCCAACGAAACCCTCGACGGCAAGCTCGCCACCGGCCATTCCGGCTACGACGTGGTGGTGCCCACCAACCACTTCCTGGCCAAGCAGGTGCGCGCTGGCACCTACCAGAAGCTGGACAAGTCCAAGCTGCCCAACCTCGCCCACCTCGATCCTGCCGTGCTGGAGCGCCTGGCCAGTGGTGATCCGGGCAACGAATACTCCGTCCCCTACCTGTGGGGGACCAACGGCATCGGCCTCAACGTCGACAAGGTCCGCGCCATCCTCGGCAACGACGCGGCCCTGGATTCCTGGGCGCTGCTCTTTGATCCTGCCGTGGTGAAAAAGCTGCATGCCTGTGGCGTCGCGCTGCTGGATACCGGTGACGAAGTCATCCCGCAGATGATCAACTACCTGGGCATGTCACCCCACAGCCACAAGCGGCCCGACTTCGACAAAGCCACTGCTGCGCTGCTGCAGGTCCGTCCCTCGGTGACCTACTTCCACTCATCCAAGTCCATCGCTGACCTGGCCAATGGTGACATCTGCATCGCCTTCGGCTATTCCGGTGACATGCTCCAGGCTGCCACCCGTGCCCGGGAAGCCGGACGCCAGGACGAGGTCCGCTACGTGATCCCCAAGGAAGGCACCGCCATGTGGGCGGACATGCTCGCCATCCCCCGGGACGCCCAGCACGTCGAGGAGGCCCATGCTTTCATCAACTACCTGATGCGGCCCGATGTGATCGCCAGCATCAGCAACCATGTGTCCTATGCCAATGCCAACAAGGACGCGACGGCGCTGGTGGATGCCAGCGTGCGTGAAAACCCCGGCGTGTACCCTTCGTCGGATGTGATGGCCAAGCTTTACGTGGCCAGGGAACGCCCCCGCGAAATACAGCGTTGGCTGACCCGTGACTGGACCCGGATAAAGAGCGGGCGTTGAGCCCCCAACCCAAGAACTGCCGACCTGTGCCTGTGCGCGGGTGGCCCGGCAAACAAGAGGACTGAAGTGTGCGAGTTTCCTTCGGCAAAACCCTGATCACCGCTGCCGTCCTGACCCTGGCCAGCCAGGCCCAGGCAGAGCAGACGGTGCACATCTACAACTGGTCCGACTACATCGGCGAGACCACCCTGACCGATTTCCAGAAGGAAACCGGTATCCGCCCCGTCTACGACGTCTTCGACTCCAACGAGACCCTCGAGGGCAAATTGCTGGCCGGCCGCACCGGCTACGACGTCGTCGTCCCCTCGAACCACTTCCTCGGCAAGCAGATCAAGGCCGGCGCCTTCCAGAAACTGGACCGCAGCCAGCTGAAGAACTGGGACAACCTCGACGCCGTGCTGCTCAAGCGGCTGGAGGCCAACGACGCCGGCAACCAGTACGCCGTCCCCTACCTCTGGGGCACCAATGGCATCGGCTACAACGAAGAGAAGGTCAAGGCCGCGCTGGGCATCGACAAGATCGACTCCTGGTCGGTGCTCTTCGAGCCGGAGAACATCAAGAAGCTCAGCAGCTGTGGCGTCGCCTTCCTCGACTCGGCCGACGAGATGCTGCCGGCCATGCTCAACTACCTGGGCCTGGACCCCAACAGCAAGAATCCCGCCGACTACAAGAAGGCCGAGGCCAAGCTGATGGCGGTGCGTCCCTACATCACCTACTTCCATTCCTCCAAGTACATCGGCGACCTGGCCAACGGCGACATTTGCGTGGCAGCCGGCTTCTCCGGCGATATCTTCCAGGCCGCCGCGCGCGCCGAGGAAGCCGGCAAGGGCGTGAAGATCGCCTACGCCATCCCGAAGGAAGGGGCCAACCTCTGGTTCGACATGATCGCCATCCCGGCCGACGCCTCCAACGTCAAGGAGGCCCACGCCTTCATCGACTACCTGCTGCGTCCCGAAGTGATCGCCCAGGTCAGTGACAGCGTCGGCTATGCCAACCCCAACACCAAGGCCGGCGAATTCATGAAGCAGGAAGTGCGGACTGATGAGTCCGTCTATCCGCCACAAGCGGTCCTGGACAAGCTCTACGTATCGGCAGAGCTGCCGCCCAAGGTCCAGCGGCTGATGACCCGCACCTGGACCAAGGTGAAATCGGGCAAGTGATAACAGGGGTGCCGCGCGGCAGGGAGCGTGCGGTGCCTACACAAGCGGGCGCAGGGCGAACCAGGATGAATGGCTCGCGCCTTTCAGGCAGTACTGAACGCGACCGGCCATAATGGCCGGCTAAGCAAGAATCTGGGAGTGTGTGGTAATGGCTATAGCCTCCGGCGCCTACAAGAAAGCCCTCGAGGGCGGCCAGCAACCCAAAGAGGTGCTGGTCAAGATCGACCGGGTAACCAAGCAGTTCGACGAGACCCTCGCGGTCGACGACGTCTCGCTGACCATCAACAAGGGCGAGATCTTCGCCCTCCTGGGGGGCTCGGGTTCGGGCAAGTCGACCCTGCTGCGGATGCTTGCAGGCTTCGAACGGCCGACCGAGGGGCGCATCTACCTGGACGGCGTCGACATCACCGACATGCCGCCCTATGAGCGTCCCATCAACATGATGTTCCAGTCCTATGCGCTCTTCCCGCATATGACTGTCGCGCAGAACATCGCCTTCGGACTCAAACAAGATCGCCTGCCCGCGGCCGAGATCGAAGAGCGGGTCAACGAGATGCTCAAGCTCGTGCAAATGACCCAGTACGCCAAGCGCAAGCCGCACCAGTTGTCCGGTGGCCAGCGCCAGCGCGTGGCCCTGGCCCGCTCCCTGGCCAAGCGACCCAAGCTGCTGCTGCTCGACGAGCCCATGGGCGCCCTGGACAAGAAGCTGCGTTCGCAGATGCAACTGGAGCTGGTGGAAATCATCGAGCGCGTGGGCGTGACCTGCGTGATGGTGACCCACGACCAGGAAGAGGCCATGACCATGGCCCAGCGCATCGCCATCATGCACCTGGGCTGCATTGAGCAGATCGGCAGCCCGGTGGACATCTACGAGACCCCCATCAGCCGCCTGGTGTGCGAGTTCATCGGCAACGTCAACCTGTTCGACGGCGAAGTGGTGGATGACGCCGAGGACCATGCCCTGATCGCCTGCGCCGAACTGGAGCGCCCGATCTACGTCGGCCACGGCGTGACCACCTCCGTGCAGGACAAGCGCATCACCTACGCTCTGCGCCCCGAGAAGCTGCTGGTCACCACCGAGCAGCCCACCTGCGAGTACAACTGGTCCCGCGGCAAGATCCACGACATCGCCTACCTCGGCGGCCACTCGGTGTTCTACGTGCAACTGCCGGGCGGCTCCATCGTCCAGTCGTTCGTTGCCAACGCCGAACGTCGCGGTGCCCGGCCGACCTGGGACGATGAAGTCTTCGTATGGTGGGAGGACGACAGCGGGGTGGTGCTGCGGTCATGAAAATATCCAGCATAAAGAAGCGCCTGCCCACGGGCCGGCATGTGGTTATCGGGGTCCCGTTCCTCTGGTTGTTCCTGTTCTTCCTGCTGCCCTTCGCCATCGTGCTGAAGATCAGCTTCGCGGAAGCGGACGTGGCCATCCCCCCGTACACCGAGATCTACACCTGGGTCGACAACCAGCTGCAGATCGCCCTCAACCTCGGCAACTACCTGATGCTGAACGAGGACGACCTCTACCTGGCGGCCTACCTGGGTTCGCTGAAAGTCGCCTTCGTCAGCACCCTGCTCTGCCTGCTGATCGGCTACCCGATGGCCTACGCCATCGCCCGCGCCAGCAAGGAATCGCAGACCGTGCTGCTGCTGCTGATCATGATGCCGACCTGGACCGCGATCCTGATCCGCGTCTACGCGTGGATGGGCATCCTCAGCAACAACGGCCTGCTCAACGGCTTCCTCATGACCATCGGGGTCATCAGCGAGCCGCTGCAGATCCTCAACACCAACCTCGCGGTGTACATCGGCGTGGTCTATTCGTACCTGCCGTTCATGGTGCTGCCGCTGTACGCCAACCTGGTCAAACACGACCTCAGCCTGCTGGAAGCCGCTGCCGACCTCGGTTCGAGCAACTTCAACAGCTTCTGGAAGATCACCGTACCGCTGTCCAAGAACGGCATCATCGCCGGCTCCATGCTGGTGTTCATCCCGGTGGTGGGCGAGTTCGTGATCCCCGAACTGCTCGGCGGACCGGAGACGCTGATGATCGGCAAGGTGTTGTGGCAGGAGTTCTTCAACAACCGCGACTGGCCGGTGGCATCCGCACTGGCGGTGGTGATGCTGGCGATCCTGATCGTCCCGATCATCCTGTTCAACCGTAACCAGGCCAAGGAACTGGAGGGCAAGGTATGAAGCGCTTCAGTTTCTCCAACCTGATGCTGTGGGTGGGTCTGCTGTTCATCTACCTGCCGATGGTCATCCTGGTCATCTACTCCTTCAACGCCTCCAAGCTGGTGACGGTGTGGGGCGGCTGGTCGATCAAGTGGTACGTCGGCCTGCTGGACAACACCCAGTTGATGACCTCGGTGATGCGCTCCCTGGAGATCGCCTTCTACACGGCCATCGCGGCGGTGGCGCTGGGCACCCTGGCGGCCTTCGTGCTGACCCGCATCCCGCGTTTCCGCGGCCGCACGCTGTTCGGCGGCATGGTCACCGCGCCGCTGGTCATGCCTGAGGTGATCACCGGTCTGTCCCTGCTGCTGCTGTTCGTGGCCATGGCGCAACTGATCGGCTGGCCCCAGGAGCGTGGCCTGGTGACCATCTGGATCGCCCACACCACCTTCTGCTCGGCCTACGTGGCCATCGTGGTGTCGGCGCGCCTGCGGGAGCTGGACCTGTCCATCGAAGAAGCGGCCATGGACCTGGGCGCGCGCCCGTGGAAGGTGTTCCTGCTGATCACCATCCCCATGATCGCGCCGTCCCTGGCGGCGGGCGCGATGATGTCCTTCGCCCTTTCCCTGGATGACCTGGTGCTGGCGAGCTTCGTCTCCGGTCCCGGCTCCACCACCCTGCCGATGGAGGTCTTCTCCGCCGTGCGCCTGGGTGTGAAGCCGGAGATCAACGCCGTCGCCAGCCTGATCCTGCTGAGCGTGTCGTTGTTCACCTTCCTGGCCTGGTACTTCAGCCGCAAGGCCGAAGAGCGCCGCAAGCGCGCCATCCAGGAGGCCATGGAAGCCATGGCCCTGGAAGCCGCCTCCAGCAACAAGCGCAGTGCCCAGCCGGCTTCGGCCTGATCGCCGCGTGAAACGAAAAAGGCCACCTTCGGGTGGCCTTTTTCGTGGGCGTTGTTCTGGCGTGGAGCTATACGGGCGGACCGGACCTGCTGCGCAGCAGGAACCAATCGGGCCTGACGTGCCAGAAGCACGCCGCAAGAACGACAACGCCACCGGCCGCTTGGGCCGAGGGCGTGTTCGGATCACTGGGCGCGGGGCACCAGCTTCAGCGTGTCGCGGGTGTTGGCCTGCACGTCCTCGTCGCTCATGTGCATCGGCACGTAATGGCCCTCGATGTAGCGCTCGGCCTGGTCCGCGTAGTGACGGTCGAACGGCACGCCGCTCTGCCCAACCGGGTTGATGCCGAGCCCATGGGCCGGGTCGGCGAGGTCGATCAGGCGGCGGGTGGACGGCCCGTAGACCACCTCCCACGGCGCCGGGCCGACCCGGTTGGCCAGGTTGTTGGGCATCTCGTGGGCGCCCGGTGCCGCAAAGGGGCCGACGTTGAACAGGCGGTCCAGCGGCTTCTGCTGACCCAGCGGGTGGCCGTGGGTGAGGGTGTGGGCCCGGCCCCAGGTCCACGTCGAGCGGTCCGCGCCGAAGGTCTTCTCCAGGTGCGCCAGGCTGGCTTGCCAGGCGGCCTTGACCCCATCAGCCCGGCTTTCGCGGGCCTCGGTGCCGCGCACGTCCCACCAGGGGGACTGGGCGTCGGCGGCCAGGCGTGGCAGGGCCACGTCCAGCACGCGGGTCGACAGCAGGTTGTCGAAGAAGGCATCGCCCAGTTCGTCGTGGAAGGCGCCCTTGGCCAGTTCGTAGATCAACTGCTCGAACAGCGTGGCGGCGGTGGATTCCAGCGGGTGATCGCCCTTCCAGGCGGCCAGTTGCTCCACCAATGCACGCTCCTCGTCGTTGCCGGCGGCGGCACGCAGGTCGTCCAGCAGCGGCGCCAGCAGGCGCGGGCCGTAGCCGGTGGCGGTGTCCAGTTGCAGGGCCTGGCTGTTGTTCAGGTCCCACTTCACGCTGGCGTCGGCCAGGCGGCTGTCCAGGCGCTGGCCGCGGTCCGGCAGGTTGTAGTAGCCGGGGATGGCCACGCCGGTGGGCGATTGCGGCTGGTAGTTGGCCGAGACGATGTAGCCGCGTTCCGGGTTCTCCTCGTGGGGGTTGGCGCTGAAGGGCAGAAAGCCCGGCTTGTCCGCCTCGCCCTTACTGCCGTCGAGGATGAAATACGGGTTCACCCCGGCCGGCCGGTTCGGCAGGCGCGCGGCGGCCCACCAGCCGATGTCGCCGTCGGCATTGGCCCAGACCACGTTGAGCCCGGGTGCGTGGATCTTCTCCGCCGCCGCCCGGGCCTTGTCCAGGGTGTCGGCCCGGTTGAGCTGGTAGAAGGCGTCCAGCACCGGGTTCTCGGTCTCCAGGAAGGCCCACCACATGGCGATCGGGGTCTTGCCGGCGGTGGCGCCCAGAGCGTCGTTGACGATGGGGCCGTGGGGCGAGCGGCGCAGGGTGAGGGTAATGGGATCGGCGCCCTTCACCTTCAGCACTTCCTCGCGCTGGGTCATGTTTACCCACTGGCCCTGGTACCAGACCTGGTTGGGGTTGTCCGGGTTGACCTTCTCCGCCACCAGGTCCAGGTCATCGTTCTGGAACATGGTCAGGCTCCAGGCGAAGCGGGCGGTGTGCCCCAGCGACGCGGTGGGGTTGAGCGCCTGCAGGTGGCCGTAGAGGTCGAAGCCCGGGTAGCTCATCTGCGCCTCGTACCACACTGCCGGCACGGCGAAGCGGATGTGTGGGTCGCCGGCCAGCAGCGGCTTGCCACTGGCGGTGCGGCTGCCGGAAACCGCCCAGGCGTTGCTGCCCTCGAACTGCGGCAGGCCGGCTTCCACCAGCGCCTGGTGGCTGACCCTGGCGAGGCTGTTGAGGGCCTTCCAGTCGGCAGCGGCCAGCTTCTGGCCCACCACTCCTTCGGGGCGCCAGTCCAGGTCGAAGGCGCGCAGGTAGTCCGCCCCCAGCTCGTCGCGGATGTAGGTCAGCACCGGCTCGGTGCGGAAGGCCGCGGCAAAGCTGTAGGCCATGTAGCCGGCCACGGCGAAGGTGTCCTCGACGGTGAACGGCTGCTTCTGGATGCCCAGCAGGTCGAACTCGACCGGGGCCGGACGGCTGGCCTGGTACTGGTTGATGCCGTCCAGGTAGGCCTCCAGCGCCTTGGCCGACGGGCTGTTGCGGTCCATCCGCCGCACGTATTCCTGGGCGTGGTGGCGCAGTTCGAGGGTGCGGAACAGGCGGTCGGTCTCCACCAGGCGCGGGCCCAGCACCTCGGCCAGCTCGCCCTTGGCCAGGCGGCGCAGCATCTCCATCTGGAACAGGCGGTCCTGGGCGTGGACGAAGCCCAGCGCGCGGTACATGTCGGCCTCGTTCTCGGCGCGGATGTGCGGCACGCCGCGTTCGTCGTAGCGGACGCTCACCGGGGCCTGGAGGTTGCTCAGGGCCAGTTCGCCATCGCGCACCGGCTTCTTGCTCTGGGTGTACCAGGTGGCACCGGCAGCGGCGGCGGCCACCACCACGGCAAGGACGGTCAGGGTACGTTTCATGGGCGGGTTCTCCTTGTTGTAGTGGGCGCCATTCTGCGCAGCCGTCGCTGCGCTGGCATTGACCAGATGCTGCGAAGCGCAGAGCATTCGGTCACTCTGGAGGTGCCATGGATTTCTCGCCGTTTCCCCGCCCTGCCCTGACCCATTCTTCGACCCTGCGCCGCCTGCTCTACGAGGCATTGGCCGAACTTGGCCTGGACCCCACCGACACCTACCGCCGGGTGTTCGGCCTGGCGCCGTCCGTGCCCTGGCTGGACGGCCGCGAGGACCACGACAGCGCCCCGCGTTTCTGGCTGGCCATGGCAGGCATGACCGGTGACGACGACATCGGCCTGCACCTGGGTGAGGTCATGCGCCCCCGGCCGATGGACGTGATGGGCTACCTGCTGCAGGCCGCCCGCGATCTGCGCCAGGGCCTGGAGGCCTTCGTGCGCTACCAGCACGTCGCCTCCGGCGGCTTTGCTGCACGCCTGGAGGAGCACGGCGAGGTGGCCCGGCTGGTGATCGACCTGCACTACGCCGGGGTGGGGCACCTGCGCCAGCAGGTGGAGTGTGTCGCCCTGCTGCTGAGCCGCATGCTCGGCGCGGTGCTGGGGGAGCCGCTGCCGCTGCTGGGCGTGTGCTTCCGCCACCCCGCACCGCGACGCCTGGCTGAGCACCGTCGGCTGTTCGGGGTGGAGCCGTTGTTCGCCCAGCCCCATGATGCGTTGCTGTTGCCCCGGTCGCTACTGGCCCGGCCTCTGGGCAGTGCCAGCCCGAGGGTGTTCGAGGTGCTGGAGCGGGAGGCCGAGCGGCAACTGGCGGAGCTGGTGGAGAACCAGTTGCAGGAGCGGGTGCGCTACTGGCTGGCTCTGCGTCTGGAGCACGGCGACTGCACCCTGGCCGCCTGCGCCCAGGCCCTCGGCATGACCCGCAGTGCGCTGCAGCGCAGCCTGGCCGATCAGGGTACGGGCTTTCGCGCCCTGCATGACGAGGTCCGGCGCATGCGAGCCCGGGAGCTGCTCGACGCCGGCCACAGCGTGCGCGAGGCGGCCCGTGCCTGCGGCTTCGCCGAGCTGTCGCCGTTCTACCGGGCTTTCCAGCGTTGGGAGGGGCATACGCCGGGGGCACGGCATCTGCCGGTGGCATCGGCTGGTCTATGCTCGGACTGACACCGCGTCCTCAAGGGCCATCGCGGTGGCGGCAGGGAAGGCGACCGTAGTGACAGGGGCGTCGGCCAGACCTGGAAGAGGGCGGTGCAATGCTCAGATGTGTGGCAATGCTGGGGCTGTTGGCCGGGGGGGCTGATGCCTGGGCTTCGGAACCGGTGAAGATCTGCCTCGGTGGTGGCAACGAGTGGCCACCTTTCACCTACTGGGAACGCCAGGACGGCAAGCCCGATCAATCGAGGCTCACCGGCTCGACTGCGACCCTGGTGCTTACCGCGCTGAAACACCTCGGATACGACTACGACGTGAGCTACCTGCCCTGGGCGCGCGTGCAGCAGGAACTGGCGGACTATGCCACCCGGCAGAACTGCGAGGTGACCTGGGACGCCAGCTACACCCCCGAGCGTGCCGCCTTCGCCCATTACAGCGAGCCGCTCTACCACACCCGCCTCGGGTTGTTCTATTCCGTTACCCGCTTTCCTACGCCGCCCGACATCAAGGCGCCCGGCGCCCTGGCCAACCTGCGGCTGTGTGGAGTGATCGGCTACAACTACGACCCCTACGACATCACCGAAGAGCCCCAGCGGGTAGCCAGCGTGCAGCAGGCACTGGACCTGCTGGCGCGCCAGCGCTGCGATCTCTTCCCCAGCGAGATCGAGCCGCTCTATGGCGGCATCGAGCTGGGCGCCTACCGGGCCGACAGCACCTTGCGCTACCGGGTACTGCCGTCACGCAAGGCTTTCTACCTGCTGGTGGCACGCAACTCGCCCCGGGGTGGTGCGCTGGTGAAGGAGCTGAACGGGGAACTGCGTGCGATGAACGTAAGCGGTGAAACGGAGGCGATTTTCCAGCGCTTCCGCCCGCTCGGGCTGGATCAGCCGCCGGCCGGTACCCACTCGCAATAGCAGCCCACCGCCAGGGTGTGGGTCGCTTCCACGGTGCGGCCGGCGATCAGCGCTTCGATGATGGGCTCGATGAAGCTGTTGGCTGAGTTGCATACCGCCCCTTCGCTGTAGGGGCCGAAGTAGGCGAGCCTGCCCTCGCGGTCCCAGATGCCCACGGCCGGCGTGGCGGGAATGGCCTCGGCACCTGGCAGATTGGCCAGCAGTTGCATGCGTTGCAGATTCTGCGGCAGGTGCCCCTGGCTGCCGGGCTTCTGCACGGCATGGAAGGTTACGCCCTGGTCCGCGAAACGCTCGATCAGTTCCCCCAGGTGCTGCTGGTTGCCGACGTTGCACGGGCAGGCCGGGTCGAAGAAGTGCACCAGGCGGATGGGGCCTGGCCCGGCGAGGGATGCCGGCAGGCGCAACGCATCGCCGGAGAACAGCGCCGTGCGCTCGTCGAAGGGGCGGATGTAGCGCCCCTCGTACCAGCGGTAGGCCAGGCCCAGGGCAATGACGATGACCAGAGCCAGCAGGCCGAGGAACAGGGACTTGAAGGGGAATGAACGCATGAGGGCCGACCTTGAGCGGGGCGCATAGCTTGCCATGGCCGGCCGTGCAGCAGAATATCGGCAGCCACTGCCGCCCCGAGAAGCGGCGAGCCCGACTGCCCTGCCGCCTGGAACCCCCGATGTCCGACGCTCCGCAACCCGAACAACTGCGCCCGCTGTTGCGCCCGCTGGCCGCCGACGCCCCTGACCTGGAGCTGGCTGCTACCTACCGTCGCTACTACGGGCTGGACCTGACGTCGCGCAAGCCGGCGCCCCGCGTCCGCCTGGGTAGCCTGGACGTGGGCGGCTACCGCATCGCCACACAGGCCTGGTGGCCGGAGCAGCCCCGCGCCACCCTGGTGATGCTGCACGGTTATTACGACCACATGGGGTTGTATCGCCACTTGGTGGATTGGGCGCTGGAGATGGGCTTTGCAGTGATCGCCTGCGACCTGCCCGGGCACGGCCTGTCCAGTGGCGAGCGGGCCAGCATCGGCGATTTCGCCGAGTACCAGGCGGTGCTGGTGGCGCTGCTGGGTGAGGCCGAACGGCTGGGGTTGCCGCAGCCCTGGCACCTGGCCGGGCAGAGCACGGGCGGGGCCATTCTGCTGGACTTCCTGCTCACCGGCTCGCCCCCGCCCGGGCTGGGGCGCACCCTGTTGTTCGCTCCGCTGGTGCGCCCGCGTGCCTGGGGCTGGTCGCGTTTCAGCTACCTGATGCTGCGGCCGTTCGTGGAGTCCATCCCCCGGCGCTTCAGTGTCAACTCCAGCGACGCGGAGTTCATCGACTTCGTCCACAATCGCGACCCGCTGCAGCCGCGCAGCCTGCCTACCGCCTGGGTCGGTGCCCTGTCGCGCTGGGTGCCGCGCATCGAGGCTGCCCCGCGCAGCCCGCACCGGCCGCTGGTGATCCAGGGCGATGGCGACATGACGGTGGACTGGCGGCACAACCTGCAGGTGCTGCAGGCCAAATTCGATGCGCCCGAGGTGCTGATGCTGCCCGGTGCCGGGCACCACCTGGTGAACGAGTCTGTGGCCTACCGCGAGCGCTACTTCGAATTCCTCAGGCAGCGCCTGGAGTGAGTGGGCGGGCCTCGCCTCAGGGGGTGAGGCTGGAGGCGTCCTGCCCCACCGCCAGGCTGGCGCGCACGGCGGCCAGGGCAGCCTGGTAATAGGCGCGGCCTTCGCGGGATTCGGCGAAGGTGACGAATTCTTCCATTTCCGGGTCCGACAGCCCGCGATAGACGTACAGCAGGGTGTTGTCCAGGTCGTTGCCGATCTGCTCCATCAGGCGCTGACGCTGGCCGTCGAGCATGCCCTGGGCCTGGCCGCCGCCCAGCAGGCCGGGGAGCATCTGGCTCAGGCTGTCGGCAGCGACCCCGGCCAGGGCGAGGCTGACTTCCGCGCCCGCCTCCCGCGCCGGCAGGGCCTGGGCCAGGTGGCGCACTTGCAGTTGGCGGGTGGCACTGGCTTCGATGCGCGGCAGGCCATTGGCGTTCTTGGCGAGCTGGTCACGGCGGGTGGCCAGGACCTCGGCGGCGGTGATCTTGCGCCCCAGCGGCGACTGGAAGAACGCCAGGGCCGGGCGTGGGTCGTCCAGGTTGGCACGCAGTGCGGCCAGGGCACGCTGGTCCATGGCCTGGCCCTGGAAGCGGCGGTTGCTGTTGTCTACCAGCGCTTGGTAGACGGCGGGCGGCAGGCTCTTCTGGTAGCGCTGCTGCGCGGCCGCCAGGGCATCGGTGAAATGCGCCCGCTGCTCCGGCCAGCCCGCCGCCTGGTAGAGGCTGGCGTGGTCGTCGGCCAACGCCGGCAGACCGAGGAGCAGGAAGGTGACAGCGAGAAGCAGGCGCATGGAATCTCCTGGGGAAAACGGGAGCCGGTGTTGTTCTAGGACTCGAAGGGACGGACTCGGTTCGGCCGGGGTGCCGACGAATCATGGGGTGTGGCGCGGCGCGGGCTATTTTCCGGAGGCGTGGGGCGCTTGTCGAGGCATGCCGGGCCCTGGCGAGGAAATTCGTTCCTGCCGGTGAACGCCAGGCCTGGCGCGCCCTTGCCGAGTCTGTCGAGGTGGTTTGCCAGCGGCTTTCGTCGCCTGCGGAAGATTTTTCCATTCGCCCTGTAGGCGGCGTTCTAGAGCCCATCTAGAATGCCGCGATGACCCCTGTCCCCTCCCTCGAATTCACCCCGGATGCGCTTGCTGATGGCCTTGCCCGCCAAGGCTGGTGCCTGCTCGCCGGCGCGCTGGACAACGCATTCGTCGCCGCTCTTGCCGCGGAGTGCCGGGCGCGCGCTGCTGCAGGGGTACTGAGCCAGGCCGGTATCGGCCGAGGTGATGCGCTGCAGGTCCGCGAGGGCATCCGTGGCGACAGCATCGACTGGCTGGAGCCTGGGCAGGGTGGGGTTTCCGACCGTTACCTGGCGCTGATGGACGAGCTGCGGCGGGTGCTCAACCGCGAGCTGTTCCTGGGGCTGGAGGACTTTGAGGCGCACTTTGCGCTCTACCCACCTGGCGCCTTCTACCGGAAGCACGTGGACCGCTTCCGCGATGATGACCGCCGCACGGTCTCTGCGGTGCTCTACCTCAACCCGGACTGGCAGCCCGAGCAGGGTGGCCAGTTGCGGCTCTACTTCGCCGATGGTTCGATCCGCGACGTGGAGCCGGAGGCCGGCACCCTGGTGGTGTTCCTTTCCGGCGACCTACCCCACGAGGTGCTGCCGGCCAACCGCGAACGGCTGTCCCTCACCGGCTGGTTCCGTCGCCGGGGCGATACGCCGCTCTGATTGCCGGGGGGCTCAGTGTCCCCAGACCTTGAGGGTGCCGCGCAGGTCGACGATATCGCGCACCTCGATGCTGCCCAGGCTGCTCTCGCCGACGTACATGTCGGCGGCCACCCGCATGCGGATGCGCTGGGCCGGCAACCCGGACTGGATCAGTTGGTCGTTGATGGTGGTCAGGTCCGGCAGGGTCAGGATCATCTGCTCAATCCCGCTGGCGTTCTTGACCACATCCACCATCAGGGTCGGCTGGTCGACATTGAACACCGGCAGGGTCAGACCCAGTTGCGCTGGGCCGAGGGCGAAGCTGCCGCCGGCGCCATTGGGGCAGTCAGTGGCGCTTAGGCAGCCGTTGTCGATGCGGATGTTGCGCAGGGAGGCGTTGCCGCCGTCATCGTTCCAGGTCAGCCGGTCGATGCGGGACATCACGTCCAGGCGGATGCTCAGGCCGGATTGGCCGGTCACCTGGCCGAGCTGGCCGTTGTCGAGGACCTGAAGGTCCGCGTAACTGGAGCCGGCAGCCAGCAGGGCGATGCAGGCGAGGAGCGGGGGCAGGGCTTTTCTTGTTATGGGCATGGCGACTGTCCTTCGCGAAGGGGCGGCCGCAGTGTGGGCGGGGCCTGTGGCGGATGCCAGGGCCGGACGGCGTTTCCCGCCGAAGGATGGGCCAGCCAAAGGTGGGCGCGACGGGGTGTGTGGCCTCGGGCTGTTACCGTGCTTAGCCCGGGAGTACCCTGCGCGCCGAGGAGACCACCATGCAGAAAATTCTGATCAGCCGCTGCCTGCTCGGGCAGCGGGTGCGCTACGACGGCGGTGCCCATGGCCCCTATGAGCTGCTGCAACGCTGGCAGGACGAGGGGCGTGTGGTGCCGGTTTGCCCCGAGGTGGAGGGCGGGCTGCCGACGCCGCGTCCGCCGGCCGAGATTCGCGGTGGGCAGGGTCTCCAGGTGCTGGAGGGGCAGGCGCGGGTGATGACCGACGGAGGCGAGGACGTCACCACGGCTTTCGTCGCCGGCGCGCGCCTGGCCCTGGACCTGGTGCGGCGCCACGGCATCGCGGTGGCCGTGCTCAAGGCGCGGAGTCCGTCCTGCGGCAATGAAGAGGCCTACGACGGCACCTTCACCGGCACCCGTATCCCCGGGGAAGGGGTGACGGCAGCTTTGTTGCGTCAGGCTGGAGTGCGGGTGTTCAACGAGACGCAGTTGGAGGCCGCACAGGCCTGCCTCACAGCGCTGGAGGCGGGCGACTTACTCTGAGGCGGCCGGTTCGGGGGCAGAGTCGGTCGTCGACGCCGGCTCCGATTGCGGGGCGGTCGGTATGGGGGCCTTGCCGCCGTCGTGCCACTTCTGCGACAGATGCTCCAGGTGGCCGTTGCCGCGCAGTTTGCCGAGGGCGTTGTTCAGCGCGCTGCGAAAGGCCGGGTTGTCACGGCGGAAGGGGATGCCTGTCGCCGGTGTTGCCGGCTCTGCGTGGCTGGGGGCCAGGCTCTGGGAGGGCGTATTGGTGGAGGCCGAGGGTGCAGGCGAGGCTGTGTAGGGGTCGCTGAGCTCCAGTTGCGGGTCGTCTCCGGCTGCGTCCAGGGCGCTGCCAAGGGCAATGTCCACTTTTCCGCTGCGCAGGGTCTCCATCAGTGCGTCGGCGCTGACCGGGATGAAATCCGCCTTCACGTTCAACTCATCGGCCAGGGCGTTGCCCAGGTCGATCCCGTAGCCTTGCAGTTGCTCGCCATTGCGCAGGGCGAAGGGCGCGTCGTTCTCTACCACGGCTATCCGCAGGCTGCCTCGCTCCCACACGTCGTCGATGAGGTCCGCCCGGGCTGACGGCGAGGCCAGGGGTAGCAGAAACAACAGGCAGTACAACAGGCGCATGGGAAAACCTCGGTTATGGTCTGATGGGTACCTTCCCGCTTTCCAGCGAAGGCCCGGCGCGTAGTTGCGCCGGGTGAACCTACGCAGCGGCGGGAGGTCTGTGTTGCTCACGAAACAAGGAGATTCGTCATGAAGCTTGCGTACGCCCCCCTCGGCCTGGCGGCCCTGCTCTCGGTCTTTTCCGTGGCTGCCCTTGCGGATATGCCGCGCACGCCGGCACCTGAGGGTGCCAAGGTCTACTTCATCGAGCCCGCCAACGGCGCCACTGTGGACAAGACGTTTACCGTCAAGTTCGGTCTCAAGGGCATGGGCGTCGCACCGGCAGGCGTGGATGCACCGGCGACCGGCCACCACCACCTGCTGATCGACCTGGATCAGGAGCCGGCGATGAACATGCCGCTGCCGATGACCGACAACCTCAAGCACTTCGGCAAGGGCCAGACCGAAACCGAGGTGACCCTGCCGCCGGGCAAGCACACCCTGCAGTTACTGGTGGGCGACAAGAACCATGTGCCGCTTGACCCGCCGGTGATCTCCGAGAAGATCACGGTCACCGTGAAGTGAGCGTGAAAACGCACACATGAAAAAGGAGGCCGAGGCCTCCCTTTTTACTGTCCAGCTCCGTCGTCAGGGCTCGCGAGCTAGAGCGAGACAAGGCGGGAGTGGTCGAGAAGCGCGGAGTTCACGACTGTAAATGAGCACTTCGAGGCCGTTCCCAACGCCGTATCGCCGACGCGCAGCAGCCCTGGGTTAGAAGAGGACGCGGCTGCGGATGGTGCCGTTGACGTGCTGCAGCTTCTCCAGCGCCAGGTCCGAGTACTCGGCGTCGACGTCGATCACTACGTAGCCGACCTTGTCGTTGGTCTGCAGGTACTGGCCGGAGATGTTGATGCCGTTGTCGGCGAACACCTTGTTGATCTCGCTCATCACACCCGGAATGTTCTGGTGAATGTGCAGCAGGCGGTGTTTGCCCGGGTGCGACGGCAGCGCCACTTCGGGGAAGTTCACGGAAGACACCGAGGTGCCGTTGTCGCTGTACTTCACCAGCTTCTCGGCCACTTCCAGGCCGATGTTGGCCTGGGCCTCGGCGGTGGAGCCGCCGATGTGCGGGGTGAGGATCACGCGGTCCAGGCCACGCAGGGGGCTGGCGAATTCCTCGTCGTTGGACCTGGGCTCCACCGGGAACACGTCGATGGCGGCGCCGATCAGGTGCTCGTCCTTGATGGCTTCGGCCAGGTGGTCCAGCTCGACCACGGTGCCGCGTGCGGCGTTGATCAGGATGCCGCCCTTCTTGATGGCGCGGATTTCCTTCTCGCCGATCATCCACTGGGTGGACGGCAGTTCCGGCACGTGCAGGGAGACGATGTCGCTCATGCCCAGCAGCTCGTGCAGGTTGCCCACCTGCTGGGCGTTGCCCAGGGGCAGTTTGGTGACCACGTCGTAGAAATAGACCTGCATGCCCAGGGCCTCGGCGAGGACGGACAACTGGGTGCCGATGGAGCCGTAGCCGACGATGCCGAGCTTCTTGCCGCGGATCTCGAAGGAGTTGGCTGCGGACTTGATCCAGCCGCCACGGTGGCAGGAGGCGTTTTTCTCCGGAATGCCGCGCAGCAGCAGGATGGCCTCGGCCAGGACCAGCTCGGCGACCGAGCGGGTATTGGAATAGGGGGCGTTGAACACCGCGATGCCACGGGCACGGGCGGCGTCGAGGTCGACCTGGTTGGTGCCGATGCAGAAGCAGCCCACGGCGATCAGTTTCTTCGCGCAGTCGAATACTTCTTCGGTCAGTTGGGTACGGGAGCGGATGCCGATGAAGTGGGCATCGGCGATCTTTTCCTTCAGCTCGTCACCCGAGAGCGCGCCCTTGAGGTACTCGATGTTGCTGTAGCCGGCGGCCTTCAGGGTGTCGACGGCGTTCTGGTGGACGCCTTCGAGGAGAAGGAACTTGATCTTGCTCTTTTCGAGAGAGGTCTTGCTCATCTGCGTACCTATTTGTCCCGGTAGTGAAGTCAGAAGCAGGCTGTGCGGCAGCTACCCCGTAAAACGCCTGTAAGGCATGATTCACGGGGTGCGTATGCTAGCATGCCTTCCTTTTTCCTTGCTCGGTTGCGACCTGAAACGTTCTCAGGGCGACCATGAATGATTCGAGAGTTCCTCTGATGACCAACGCCGCCCTGATCGAAGAACTGAAGACCCTGGTCGAACCCTGCAAGGTGCTGACCGACGCAGCCTCCCTGGAGGCCTACGGCAAGGATTGGACCAAGCATTTCGCCCCGGCCCCGACCGCCATCGTCTTCCCCAAGACCATCGAGCAGGTGCAGGCCATCGTGCGCTGGGCCAACCAGCACAAGGTGGCGCTGGTGCCGTCCGGCGGGCGTACCGGTCTCTCGGCCGCTGCGGTGGCGGCCAACGGCGAGGTGGTGGTGGCGTTCGACTACATGAACCAGATCCTCGCCTTCAACGAATACGACCGCACGGCGGTGTGCCAGCCGGGCGTGGTGACCGAGCAGTTGCAGAACTTCGCGGAAGAGAAGGGCCTGTACTATCCGGTTGATTTCGCGTCTGCAGGTTCCAGTCAGATTGGCGGCAACATCGGCACCAATGCTGGCGGGATCAAGGTCATTCGCTATGGCATGACCCGTAACTGGGTGGCCGGCCTGAAGGTGGTCACCGGCACCGGCGAGCTGCTGGAGCTGAACCGCGACCTGATCAAGAACGCCACCGGCTATGACCTGCGCCAGTTGTTCATCGGCGCCGAGGGCACCCTGGGCTTCGTGGTCGAGGCCACCATGCGCCTGGATCGCGCGCCGAAGAACCTCACCGCCATGGTCCTCGGCACCCCGGACTTCGACTCGATCATGCCGGTGCTGCACGCCTTCCAGAACAAGCTGGACCTCACCGCCTTCGAATTCTTCTCCGACAAGGCCCTGGCCAAGGTGCTGGCCCGTGGTGACGTGCCGGCGGCCTTCGAGACGCCCTGCCCCTTCTATGCGCTGCTGGAGTTCGAGGCCACCACCGAGGAGGTGGCCAACGATGCACTGGCCACCTTCGAGCACTGCGTCGAGCAGGGCTGGGTGCTGGACGGGGTGATGAGCCAGAGCGAGCAACAGCTGCAGAATCTGTGGAAGCTGCGCGAGTACATCTCCGAGACCATCTCCCACTGGACGCCGTACAAGAACGACATCTCGGTCACCGTCGGCCAGGTCCCGGCCTTCCTCCACGACATCGACCGCATCGTCGAGACCAACTATCCCGACTTCGAAGTGGTCTGGTTCGGCCATATCGGCGACGGCAACCTTCACCTGAACATCCTCAAACCGGACGCCCTGTCCAAGGACGAGTTCTTCGCCAAGTGCGCCACCGTGAACAAGTGGGTGTTCGAGACCGTGCAGAAGTACAACGGCTCGATCTCCGCCGAACACGGCGTGGGCATGACCAAGCGCGACTACCTGGGCTACAGCCGTTCCGAGCCGGAAATCGCGATCATGAAGGCGATCAAGGCGGTGTTCGATCCCAACGGGATCATGAACCCCGGAAAAATCTTCAACTGATCAGGCAGGCGGTGGAGCGATTCACCGCCTGTTTAGCATTCACCGTTCAGGAGTCGGTTCATGAGTTACCAGCACCAGTACGTCGACGGCACCCGCATCCACTTCCCCCTCGGCAAGGTCGTGTGCATCGGTCGCAACTACGCCGAGCACGCCAAGGAACTGAACAACCCGGTGCCCACCGAGCCGCTGCTGTTCATCAAGCCGGCGTCCAGCGTGGTGGCCATCGAGGGCGGGTTCTCCATTCCCGAGGACCGGGGTGCTGTGCACTACGAGGCGGAGATCGCCGTGGTGATCGGCAAACCATTGTCGCGCCACCCCAGTGCCGAAGAGGCCCGGGATGCGATTTCCGGCTTCGCCCCGGCGCTGGACCTGACCCTGCGTGACGTGCAGGCCAAGCTGAAGGAAAAGGGCTGGCCCTGGGAAGTCGCCAAGGCCTTCGACGGCGCCTGCGTGCTGGCGCCCTTCATTCCGGGGGATGCCGTCGAGGCGCTGGACGACATCGGCATCCGCCTGACCATCAACGGCGAGGTGCGCCAGGACGGCAACAGCCGTGACATGCTCAACCCCATCCTTCCGCTGCTCCAGGCCATCAGCCAGCACTTCAGCCTACAGCCGGGCGACGTGGTGTTGACCGGCACACCAGTGGGCGTTGGCCCGCTGCACAAGGGCGATGCGCTGGTGCTGGAACTGGTGGGTCACAGCGCCTTCGAGAGCGGTGTCATCTGAAATTCACTGGCGGGGAACTTTCCGGCTGCCGTAGTATCAAAGCGCCACTCGCCCGAAGCAGCCGTCGCCCATGAAGTTCCCTCGCACCCTCCGCTACTCTGCCTTGGGCGCCGCGCTGATGCTCGGCGCTGCCGCCCTGCATTACCTGCACCTCGACGACCGTGCCCAGCTCTGGCTCAGCGAGCGTAGCCTGAGCAAGGGCGAGCAAGCAGCCAGCATCTGGCTGCCGAGCTACCGTGCGGTGCTCCAGGGCAAGCCACTGGCGGGGCTGGAGAATGATGAAGCCTCCGACCTGGCCTACAACCCGGTGACCCGCACCCTGTTCACTGTGACCGGCAAGACGCCGATGCTGGTGGAAATCTCTCGCGAGGGGGAGGTGCTGCGGCGCATCCCGCTCAATGGGTTCGCCAACCTCGAAGGCGTGGCGGTGCTGGAGAACGGTAACGTTGCCGTGACGGACGAGCGCCGTCGCACCCTGTCGATCTTCACCCTCGATTCGCTGACCCGCGAACTGGACGTTCGTGAGGCCGACGAGTTCGACCTGGGCTTTGCCGACTCCGGCAACAAGGGCTTCGAAGGCATCGCCTGGGATCCGGCCCAGGGGCGCCTGCTGCTGGGCAAGGAGCGTGAGCCCACTGCGATGTTCAGCCTGACCTCCGACGGCAGCCGCAGCCTGGCCGGCGAGCTCCAGCCCCTGCCCAGCTATGGCCTGGGCATGCGCAACCTGTCGGCTCTCAGTGTCGACCCCCGTACCGGGCATGTCCTGGCCCTCTCTGCCCAGTCCAACCTGCTACTGGAGTTGGATGAGAGCGGCGAGCCGGTGAGCTTCATCAGCCTGTTGGGTGGCTTCAACGGCCTGGAAAGCCGCATTCCCCGTGCCGAAGGCGTGGCCATGGATGAAGCCGGGGACATCTACATGGTCAGCGAGCCCAACCTCTTCTACGTCTTCCGCCGCGGCGCGCCCCAGGTGACGGAGCGCGGTTGAGTCGCCCGGCCCGCTTAAGGTTCGCTTAAGGGGCTTTTAAGCCTCGTTTCAGCGCCCGGCCCTAGCCTGATCCCGTCAACCACTCACCGATACGGGATCACAACCATGAACGCCAAATACCTTGCTCTGCTGATCGCCCCGCTGTTCTCCACCGCCGCCCTGGCGTCCACCTACACCGGCCCGGGCGCCAACCAGGCGATCACTACTGTCGCCGCCGCCATGGAGGCCAGCGACGACGCGACCGTCGTACTGCAGGGGCAGATCGTCAAGCGCATCAAGGGCGACATCTACGAGTTCAAGGACGCCACGGGCACCATCAAGGTGGAGATCGACGACGAGGATTGGCCGACCCAGTCCATCGACGACAAGGTCACCGTGAAGCTCACCGGTGAAGTGGACCGCGACCTGATGGGCCGCGAGATCGACGTGGAGTTCGTCGAGCGGGTCAACTGACCGTTCACGCGGAGCGATTGCTCTCAGGGCGCACGCGACGTGCGCCCTGCGTTGCCCCCAGTGGCAGCGCGGTCATTGACCTGGTTTATAGCGTGCCCCGCCGGGAACATTCCTCAAGCTGAAGTGGGGTTCGCCTACAGCGGCACCTTTCATCGAATCACTACCATCGCCTCTCGCTCGAAGACTGAGTCATTGACCGACGAGGTGAGTCAGATGAATGTCCTGATGCTCGGCCTGGGATTGCACGAGGATCGTTTCGTCCGTGAGCTGATCCATGAAGCGGGTACCCGCTCCGGGTCGGATATCCGTGTTGTCGAGGACCTTTCCCTGCCTTCGCTGGAGCGCTGCGATCTGGTGGTGCTCTCCCCTGATTCTCCCTTCTCCCGCTATGCGACCGAGCTGGGCCGTCGCAAGGGCCTGTCGTTGAAAGTCGTACCTTTCGTTGCCGATGGGGAGCCGCAGGCGCTGAACCTCAGCTTCGCCAGTACGGCTGATGATCTCCTCCGCTTGATCCGCCGTGCAGACCGATCCTTGGATGGAACGCTGGTCGAGCAACTCTGGGACATCGTCCGTCTGCAACTGGGCGGTACCTACGTACTGAGCGGCGGGCGCCATTCGTTCTATCTGGACTTCGACGCGGGGCGCTTCTGCGTGTGTTCGGACACGCTGCCTTCGGCCTCGGAGCTCCGTGCTCTGCTTCTGGAAGGCGGGACGCTGCTGGTGGCCCGGCGCAAGCCCCAGGCAGAGCAGATCAACTGGCGTTCGCTGGGCGGTCTGCTCTGGCAGGCCGGCCTTGCACACCCGCGTTTGCTCAAGGGACTGGATAGCGAGGGTGCCTATTCCCTGAGCAGTTGGCCCCTTCAGCCGTTGCGATCAGGCACCCTGCAACTCGCCTCCCTGCTGAGACGCGGTTACCTGAGCGTTGACCAGATGGCCCGGCACGTGGGCCTTGCCCGTGCGGATATCTACGGGTTGCTGAACGCTTGCGCACTGAGTGGCAAGTTGCAACAGAGAAGCGCGGATGCCGCCAGCCAGATCTCGGGGCTCCGAAGAGGGTTCTTCCAGCGCCTGCGCAACACGTTGGGGCTGAGCCTGTGACCACGACGTCTTACAAGATTCTCTTCCTTGGTGCGAGCGGCGCCGGCAAGACAACGGCGATCGGCAGCATCAGCAACACACCGCCAGTCCGAACCGAAGTCGCGAACAACGACCCGACCTTGTCCAAGGCCTGGACCACGGTGGGTCTGGACTATGGCGAGGTCATCGCTCCGGGCCAGGCAGACCGGTTGATGCTCTATGGCTGCCCGGGTCAGCAGCGCTATGAGTTCATGTGGGAGATCCTCGCGCGCGGGTCACTGGGTGTGGTGATTCTCTGCGACAACCAGTCCGAGGATCCCCTGGGGCAATTGCGCCATTACCTCGATGTGCTGCAGCGCTACCTGGAGGGCGACGTGGCGGTCGTCATCGGGGTGGTCAAGATGGACCTCTCCCCGAACCCTGAGCTGGAGCGCTACGCGGAAGTCCTGGAAGCCCAAGGTCTTGCCTTCCCGGTAATGGGGGTGGATGTACGCCTGCGTGACGAGGTGCTGCTCCTGCTCGAGGCGGTGGTCTGCCAGGTTGAGGCTCGGGCCATGTTGGAGGACGCCCATTGAAAGACATGACGGATATGACCAGGCGACTGCTGGAGCGCCTGATCAACCGGTTCCGTGAAGAAAACAGCGAGATAAGAAGCCTGCTGCTGACGACCGAGGACGGCTTCATGGTGACGGCCAGCCATCAGGAGGGTGACGAGTACTCCCGCCGCCTGGCGGCCATGAGCAGCTCTGCCCAGGCCATAGGCCAGGCCATGCTGCGTGAGCTCGGTGCCAGGGACTACAAACGCACCGTTCTGGAGAGCAGCGACCGAGTGGTGGTCCTGCTGTCCGTGCCTTTTGCCACCTCCATGCTGGTGCTGATGTCGGTGTCCACGAAAGACACTGCCTTGGGCCAGCAGCTCTGGAAACTGGAGCGGTTGGTTACGAGCCTGGCTCAGCTGACTGCAGACGTCTGTGAATCGTGAACCCAAGGAGTAAGGAAGATCCATGAGCAATCATCAGCAACTACTGGAAAGTCTGATCAGTGAAACCACTGGCTCCCTTTGCGCAGCACTGGTCGACAGCAACAGCGGCATGATCCTGGCGTCGGCGGGGAGCGGGCTGGACCTGGAGATTGCCGCGGCAGGCAATACGGAGGTTGTGCGAGCCAAGCTCAAGACCATGAAGCTGCTGGGCGTGAAGGACCAGATCGACGACATCCTCATCACGCTGGGCAAGCAGTACCACATCCTCTGCCCGATCTCCCGCTTCGAGGGCGTGTTCGTCTACTTCGTGCTGGACCGGTCCCAGGCCAACCTGGCGCTGGCGCGCCGAATGGTCCACGAAACCGGCGAGCGTCTTGACTGACATGCATTCGGCACGCTCTTGAGCGGGCCGATCAGTTGGAGATGCATTCACACAGCCCCCTGCCAGCGCGTGCTGACAGGGGGCTGTTGGTTCAGGGCCTGGCGCCCTCGAAACCCTGCAGCACGTTGACGGCGTTGATGCCGATTTCCTCCACCGCGTAACCCCCCTCCATCACGAACAGCGTCTGCAGGCCGAGTTGGCCAATGACCTCGCCCATGCGCAGGTAGTCCGGGCTGTCCAGCTTGAACTGCGAGATCGGGTCTTCCTTGAAGGTGTCCACCCCCAGCGACACCACCAGCGCGTCCGCGCCGTAGGCGGCGATGCGGCGGCAGGCATCGCTCAGTGCCTGGCCCCAGATCGACCAATCGCTGCCCGAGGCCAGCGGGTAGTTGGCATTGAACCCCTCGCCCACGCCCGCCCCGCGCTCATCGGCAAAGCCGAGGAAGTACGGATATTCGAAGCGTGGGTCACCGTGGATCGAGGTGAAGAGCACGTCGGCGCGGTCGTAGAAGATGTCCTGGGTGCCGTTGCCGTGGTGGTAGTCCACGTCGAGGATGGCCACCCGCTTGGCACCGGCATCCAGCAGAGCCTGGGCGGCGATGGCGGCGTTGTTCAGGTAGCAGTAGCCGCCCATGTAGTCGGCGGCTGCGTGGTGGCCCGGCGGGCGGCACAGGGAGAACACGCCTCGCGCGCCCTTGCGCAGTTCCGCTTGCCCGGTGAGGGCGACGTTGGCCGAGCTGGTGATGGCCTGCCAGGTACCTGCAGTGATCGGCGCGCCGGCGTCGAAGGAGTAGTAGCCCAGGCGGCCGTCGATGTCGGTGGGTTCGGTCTGGCGCAGGCGGCGGGTCGGCCAGGCGATCGGCAGCATGTCGTGGTCGCGACCCTTGGCCTGCCAGTCGGCCCAGGCCGTGCGCAGGAAGTTCACGAAGCCCTCGCGGTGTACCCGCAGGATCGGCTCCAGGCCGAAATCACTGGGTGCCTGCACCGGGCCCAGGTTCACCGCACGGGCGCGGTCCAGCACCATGTCGGCACGGCTGGGCTTCTCGAAGCAGGGGGTGAACTGGCCGCCGATGAGTTCGTGCTTGCCGTGGTGCAGGTGGTGGTCGTCACTGTAGATGACGAGCATGTCGTGTCCTCCTTGGGGTCAGTGCTCGGAAAACTGCACCTGCGGTGCCGGACGGCGGAACCCGCGGGTGAAGACTGTGAGGTAGATGAAGCCGATGGCGAACCAGGCCAGGCCGAAGACCAGGGTCTGGTGGCTGAGGCTGGTCCACAGCCAGACGATCAGACCGAAGCCGATCAGCGGCACCAGCCCGTAGCGGAGCAGGTCGGCCGTGTCGTGATGCTGGCCGTCCAGCAGGTGGGTGCGGATCACCGCCAGGTTCACCACCGAGAAGGCCACCAGGGCGCCGAAGCTGATCATCGAGGCCAGGGTGCCGAGGTCGATCACCACCGCCAGCAGGGAAATCAGCGATACCAGCAGGATCGCCAGGGTCGGTGTGTGGAAGCGCTGGGACAGATGGGCGAACACCCTGCGCGGCAGGATGCCGTCGCGGCCCATGCTGTAGAGGATGCGCGACACCGAGGCCTGGGAGGCCAGTGCCGAGCCGGCCGCCCCCGCCACGTAGGCAGCGGTGAAGAAGGCCTGGAGGAAGCCGCCCCCGGCCTTGAGCATCACCTCGGCGGCCGCAGCGTCGGCGTCCTGGAAGTGGCTACCGGGAAATACCAGCTGGCTGACCATGGCCAGGAGAATGAACAGCACACCCGCGCCCAGGGTGGTGATCAGGATCGCCCGGGGGATGTCCCGGCGCGGCTCGCGGGCCTCCTCGGCAAGGGTGGACACCGCGTCGAAACCCAGGAACGACAGGCAGAGGATCGCTGCGCCCGCCATCACCGGGGCGAAGCCCGTCTGGGAGCCATCGCCCTGCCAGGGCGCCATCCAGTCGATCGGCGCGCCCCCCAGCAGGCGCCAGGCCATGGCCAGGAACACCACCACGAACACCAGTTGGGCGATCACGATCAGGTTGCTCATGCCCGATACCGAGCCGATGCCCAGCAGGTTGAGCACGGTGACCAGGGCGATGGCGCCGCCCACGAAGACCCAGGCCGGCACCTCGGGGAAGGCGATGTTGAGGAACAGGCCGATCACCAGGTAATTGATCATCGGCAGGAACAGGTAGTCGAGCAGCAGCGACCAGCCGGCCAGGAAGCCGATACCGGGTCCGAAGCTGAGGCTGGCATAGGAGTAGGCCGAGCCGGCCACCGGGTAGCGGCGCACCATGAAGCCGTAGGACAGCGCGGTGAATAGCATCGCCGCCAGGGTCACTCCATAGGCCAGTGCGGTGCGTCCGCCGGTGGTTTCGGTGACCACGCCGTAGGTGGTGAACACTGTCAGCGGCACCATGTAGACCAGGCCGAAGAAGACCAGGGCCGGCAGCCCGAGGATGCGCCGCAGGCGGGTGCCCTGGGCGCTGTGGACGAAGGCTCCGCTGGCGGAGGCGGTGTCGAGGGTGGACGTGTTCATGGCAGTACCTCGCTGGGCAGCCTGCAGGGCAGGCCGCCAGTCTGGGGAATCAGCGGTTCGGGTCGGGTTCGGGGCGATCCGGCGCGTCAGTCGGCAGGCAGTCCGCCGGTCAGCAGGAGGGTGGTGCGGGTCAGGCAAGGCATGGCGGTTTCTCTCTTTCTTTTATGGCCAGCGGGTACGTCGCGTCGGGCGGCACCCTCGGGTGTGGCATGCACCGGCCTGCGCATGCCGTGCGGCGACCCGCCGTGGCGGGCCGCTGCGGGATCACTTCTTCAGCTTGGTCCACACCTTGCTGCGCAGGGACAGGGCCTTGGGCGAGCAGAGCTTGAAGGTCTTCAGGCGGTCCAGCTTGTCCTGAGGGAGGGTGATTCCCGGGTCGTCGGACTCCATGCACACTCGGTCGATGCTGATCGCGCTGGACATGCTGATCACACGCTCTAAGAGATTGTTGTTATTGGGGTTTACGGGCGCTGCTGGCCACCCCTGATGGCTTCGATTCTGTCAGCGGCGAGGGAGGGCCAGAACGATAGAAACGGTCAAAAGGGGATAATTTCGGACAACCTGTTGATGCCTTCTGCGCGTCCTACGTATCGCGCAGGCGAGCGCCTGGCACTGCGTAGGCAGGCGATGAAGGTGGTGGTGGGCGGGATTTTTGCAAAAGCGTCGGTCAGCGCCGGTACTGGCTCGGCGGTTGGCCGCTCCAGCGCTGGAAGGCGTGGCGGAAACTGGCGGTTTCGGCGTAGCCGAGCTGCTCGGCGATCAGGTAGATCGGCAGGTCCGTCTGCAGCAGCAGGTGGCGGGCCTTTTCGTAGCGCACCTGGTCGAGCAGGCGCTGGTAGCTGGTGTTCATGCGCTGCAGGTGCCGGCGCAGGGTGCGTTCGGAGCGGTGCAGGCGGCGGGCGATGCCGTCGAGGTTGATGTCCTCGGCGAGGTTGTCCTCCAGTTGCTCGCGGATCTGCTCCAGCACGTCGTGGCGCTGGGTGAGCTGGGCCGATAGCCGCTGGCACTGCTGCAGCCCGTGGTGGCAACTGACCGGGTCGGCCAGGGGCAGCGGGCGGTCCAGCAGGGAGGCGTTGAAGCACAGTGCGGTGTGGGCGGCGCCGAAGTCCACCGGGCAGCCGAGCCGCTCGGTGTAGGTCGCCGCGTGCAGCGGTGGGCGATAGGGCAGTGCCACCCGGCGTGGGCGGATGGCTTCGCCGAGCAGGTCGCGGATCACCGTGAGCAGCGAGGTCAGGCACAGCTCGCTGTTGAACACCATCAGCTCCGGTGCATAGCGGTAGCGGGTGGCGACCAGGCGCGCTTCGGCGCCGTCCTCTTCCAGGGTCAGCTTGAAGTAGCTGCCGAGCAGCGCCGAGTGGGTCAGGGCCAGGTTCAGCGCATCACGCAGGGTGCGGCTGGCGAGCATGGTGTAGCCGAGAATGCCGTAGGCCGAGACGTGCATCCGCAGGCCCAGGGACAGGCCCAGCGCCGGGTCGCGGGTGCAGGCCAGGGCATTGGCGAAGACGCGCAGTTCCTGGGCGTGGTTGATCAGCTTGTCGGGGGTGTCGAGATCGCTGCAGGCGACGCCGCTGCCTTCAAGCAGGCGTGTGCGTGGCACCTCGTCGGCCAGTGCCTGGACCGCGAGTGCAACGGTGTGGAGGGTGGTCAGGACCCGTTCGGGTAGCAATGACGCCGCCATGGTTCGTCCCCTTTGGTAACGGTGGGGGCAGGTTCATGCGTCGGGGCGGGCATTAAGGTTGGTTTCAGGCATCACCCTGGCGCACTGCGGTATTCTCGCCGCGCCTCCTGAATCCCCTGAGTCCGTCCTGATGCGCTCCTTCCTGCGTCCCCGTTGGCTGGTTTCCGGCCTGTTGTTCTGTGTGTTCGTGCTGCTGGGCATCGCTGCCCAGGAGTTTCGCCTGTTCGAGCGAGGCTGGTTCAGCTTGCAAGAATGGCGCCACGCTTCGGAATGGCGGGAGCGCTCCATCTGGCTGCCCGACTACCAGGTGACGGTCGAGGCGCGCCCCATCGAGGGGCTGGATGCCGATGTATCGGCGCTGACCTACGACCCGGAGCGCCACAGCCTGCTCACGGTGACCAACAAGCGTCCGCAGATCATCGAGCTTTCGCTGGACGGCCACATCGTCCGGCGCATCGATCTGGAAGGTTTCGGCGACCCCGAGGCCATCGAGTACGTCGCCCCCGGCACCTACGTCATCACCGACGAGCGCCAGCAGCGGCTGATCAAGGTGAAGCTGGACGAGCACACCACCCGTGTGGATGCCGCCGAGTCCCAGCAGCTCTCCTTGGGCATCGGCCTGAACGGCAACAAGGGCTTCGAGGGGCTGGCCTACGACACGGCGGGCCAGCGCCTGTTCGTGGCCAAGGAGCGCGACCCGGTGCGCATCTACGAGATCCACGGCTTCCCCCACACCAACCCGGATAAGCCCTTCGCCGTGCACGTGGTGGATGACCCCGAGCGAGATGCCGGGCTGTTCGTGCGCGACCTGTCGAGCCTGCAATACGACGAGCGCAGCGGTCATCTGCTGGCGCTGTCCGACGAGTCGCGGCTGGTGTTGGAAATCAACGCCGACGGCCGCCCCATCAGCACCCTGTCCCTGCTGCGCGGCATGCACGGGTTGAAGGCCAGCGTCCCCCAGGCCGAGGGTGTGGCGATGGATAACGAGGGGAACCTGTACCTGGTGAGCGAGCCGAACCTGTTCTACGTGTTCAGCCGGCCGGCTCGGGATTGAATCCGGGCACCTCGGGAGAGGTGCCCGGAAAGCCCCGTCAGTACCAGGGGCGTTCGACCAGGGGAAGGTCGAGGGATTTGTCGCGGTAGTTCGCCTGGGCAGTCTTGATGTCGCTGCGCAGGGTCTTGGCCTGCTGGACGAGGTCGTTCATTTCCGCCTCCGACGGGCTGTAGCCGGCACCCGCCAGCAGCACCAGGGCCGTTTTGCCGTCCTGGTTGCCATCGGCCAGGGCCACGCTTGCCCAGATGAACGTCTGCTTGAAGTCGCGCTTGAGCAGATTGAGGGCGGTGGCGTTGCTCTGGCCAAAGGCCGAGCCCGTGCGGGCGTCGGCATCGCACCAGGCCAGCACCTGTTCCGCCTGGGCGGGGTCGCCACGACCCATCTTGCGTTTCAGGGGTGGGGCGAACAGGCGGCAACCCAGTTCGGAAGCGAGTCGATCGCCTTTGGCGGATGCCTCGGCCAGCAGCGCGCGATAGTCGGCCTCGCTGATCAGGGCATCCTCGCCGTCGCCGATGGCGCCGGCCAGGTAGAGCAGCTTCACCCGGGCGTTGCTCTCGGCGTACTGCTCGAAGACGGCGCGGCGGCGGGCTTCATCGGCCAGTGCCGGGATGTGGCCGTCGAACAGACCCATGAGGATCGGCGGGTAGCCGTAGGGGCCGTGCTGCGCCAGGTATTCGTAGGCCGTAACGACCTTCTCCGGGGCGAGCTTGCCCAGGGTGGGGTTGCCGTAGAGGTTGGCCAGCGCCAGGTTGGCGTGCAGGCGATGGCCTTCCACGGGGTCTTTCTCGGCCACATCGAGCAGGAGGCGTTCGCCCTGGTCGACGTCCTGGCGGAACGGCGGATTGCCGTTCAGCAGGGCCAGGCCCAGCAGCAGCTTGGCGGTGTATGAGCCTTGGCTTGCGCCCTTCTCCAGGAAGTTCTTCGCCTGCTGCAGGTCCACCTTCTGGCCGAACTGCGCGTCTTCGACGTAGCGGCTCAGCATGTAGGAGGCGTCGCCGTTGCCGTTGAGGGACGACTGGGTATAGAGCGCGAAGGCCTTGTTGTAGTCCTGGGCGACGCCGTCGCCACGCTCGTACATCTTGGCCAGCATGTACTGCGCGCGGGGCTCCTTGTCTTCGGCGGCGCTTTCCAGCAGCTCATGGGCTTCCTGCAACTGCTGCGCAGCGGTGGTGTCGGGGCGGTAGAGGCTGATGGCCTTGTCGGTCTTCTCGATGGGGGTTTCGAAGCAGCCGGTCAGCAGGGCGCACAGCACCAGGGGGATGAAGGTTTCCTTCTTCATGGCATTCCTTGAGGGGTGGGGGATGTATCGCGGCGCAGAGCCTAACAGAGCCTCAAGACTGGTGGCACTTTGATAGTCGATGGCGAGCGTCTGAAGACGCCGATGTTGCAGGGCGTGCCCGGCGCGTTGCACGCCGGGCGCTGTCATCAGGCCTTGAGCGTCTTCACGCCTTCGGCGGTGCCGAGCAGCAGCAGGTCGGCCGGGCGGGCGGCGAAGAGGCCGTTGGTGACCACGCCGACGATGGCGTTGATCTGCGCTTCCAGGCCCTTCGGGTCGACGATGGAGAGGTTATGCACGTCGAGGATGATGTTGCCGTTGTCGGTGACGACGCCTTCGCGGTAGACCGGGTCGCCGCCCAGTTTCACCAGTTGGCGGGCCACGTGGCTGCGGGCCATGGGGATGACTTCCACCGGCAGCGGGAAGGCGCCCAGCACCGGCACCAGTTTGCTGGCGTCGGCGATGCAGATGAAGGTACGCGCCACGGCGGCGACGATCTTCTCGCGGGTCAGTGCGGCACCGCCGCCCTTGATCAGGTTCAGGTGCTCGTCGCTCTCGTCGGCGCCGTCCACGTAGAACTCCAGGGCGTCCACGGTGTTCAGGTCGTAGACCGGGATGCCATGGCCCTTCAGGCGCTGCGCAGTGGCCTCGGAGCTGGCGACGGCGCCGTCGAAGGCCATCTTGTGGCGGGCCAGGGCGTCGATGAAGAAGTTGGCGGTGGAGCCGGTGCCGACGCCGATGACGCTTTTGCTGTCGATCAGCGGAAGGATGTGGTCGACGGCGGCCTGGGCGACGGCCTGTTTGAGCTGGTCCTGGTTCATGCGGGGGTCCACGTTGTGAGGGGTATCCGAGGGCGCGCAGTATAGCCGCTCGCCACGGCAAAACCCCGTATCCCGTGTGGTCGGTCGACGGACGCCTGCGGTAGACTCGCCGCTCCCGCCCCGCCCGCCAGTGAAGCCGTGATGCTCGAAGACTACGTCAAGAAGACCCTCACCTCGCGCGTTTATGACGTCGCGGTGGAAACCCCGCTGCAACGCGCGCCACGCCTGACCGAGCGCCTCGGCAACCAGGTGCTGCTCAAGCGCGAGGACCTGCAGCCGGTCTTCTCCTTCAAGATCCGCGGGGCCTACAACAAGCTGGCCCAACTGTCCGCCGAGGAACTGGCCCGCGGCGTGGTTACCGCCTCGGCCGGCAACCATGCCCAGGGCCTGGCCCTGGCGGCCCGCGAGCTGGGCATCGAAGCCACCATCGTCATGCCGCGCACCACCCCCGAGCTGAAGGTCCAGGGCGTGCGCGCCCGGGGCGGCAAGGTGGTGCTGCACGGCGACGCCTTCCCCGAGGCGCTGGCCTATTCGCTGAAGCTGGTGGAGGAGAAGGGCTTCGTCTACATCCACCCCTACGACGACCCCCATGTGATCGCCGGGCAGGGCACGGTGGCGATGGAAATCCTCCGCCAGCACCCGGGGCGCCTGGATGCCGTCTTCGTGCCGGTGGGCGGCGGCGGCCTGATCGCCGGCATCGCCGCCTACGTGAAGTACCTGCGCCCGGACGTGAAGGTGATCGGCGTCGAGCCGGACGATTCCAACTGCCTGCAGGCCGCCATGGCTGCCGGCGAGCGCGTGGTGCTGGGCCAGGTCGGGCTGTTCGCCGACGGTGTGGCGGTGGCGCAGATCGGCCAGCACACCTTCGACATCTGCCGTCATCACGTCGATGAAGTGGTGACGGTCAGCACCGACGAGATCTGCGCGGCGATCAAGGACATCTACGACGACACCCGCTCCATCACCGAGCCCGCTGGCGCCCTGGCCGTGGCGGGCATCAAGCGTTACGTCGAGCGCGAGGGCATCGAGGGCCAGACCCTGGTAGCCATCGACTCCGGCGCCAACATCAACTTCGACCGCCTGCGCCATGTGGCCGAGCGTGCGGAGCTGGGCGAGAAGCGCGAGGCAATTATCGCGGTGACCATCCCCGAGCGGCCGGGCAGCTTCAAGGCGTTCTGCGAGGCCATCGGCAAGCGCCAGATCACCGAGTTCAACTACCGCTACAACACCGACGACGAGGCGCACATCTTCGTCGGCGTCCAGACCCACCCGCTCAACGACCCCCGCGAGGCGCTGGTCAACGGCCTGCGCAAGCAGGGCTTCCCGGTGCTGGACCTGACCGACAACGAGCTGGCCAAGCTGCACATCCGCCACATGGTGGGGGGGCGCGCGCCCCGTGTGGAGGGCGAGTCGATCTTCCGCTTCGAATTCCCCGAGCGCCCCGGTGCGCTGTTCAACTTCCTCGACAAGCTGGGCGGGCGCTGGAACATCACCCTGTTCCACTACCGCAACCACGGCGCCGCCGACGGCCGCGTGGTGGCGGGGCTGCAGGTGCCGGCGGAGGAGCGCCACCTGGTGCCCGAGGCCCTCGCCGCCATCGGCTACCCCTACTGGGACGAAACGGAAAACCCGGCCTACCGGCTGTTCCTCAGCTGAGGCCGCAGACCGGGCGACTACACTGAGCCCGTCGCCCGATTGGAGGAAGGATGATGGACGCTGACCTGCTGCTGGGCCTCAACGGCCTGGCGATCGCCCTGCTGATGGCGGTGGCCCTCCTGCTGTTCTGGTTCGTCCTGCGAGCCTGGCACGGCGCCCTGCGCGGCTGGGCACCGAGCCCGCGCCAGGCTGCGCTGTTCGGGGTGCCGGCGTTGCTGCTGCTGGGCCTCGCTGCGCCGGTGTCCGGCTGGCTGGTGCTGGACCAGCGCGGCATTCCCCTGGGCCTGACCTGGGTACTGGGCAGCAGCCTGCTCTACCTGCTGGCTGGCATCGCCTGGCTGCTGGCCAGTCGCCGCCTGCTGGTGCTGCACGCCGGCCCGGCCGAACTGGCCACCCCGCGTGGGCGCTTCCTCGGCTTCAGCCTCGGCTATGCCACCCTGGGTCTGATCCTGCTGCTGGTGATCCTCGGCCTCATCCTCGTGCGGCCGGCCTGACTTGTCGTTCACTCGCATCCTGCTGGTCGGTGCCAGCGGTTTCATCGGCCAGCGCCTGCTGGCCGCTCTCCTCGGCGCGGGCCATAGCCTGGTGGCTACCTCTTGCACCGGCAGCGGAGTTCCCTGCCCGGGCGTGGAGTGGCGCGCCCTCGACCTCGAACGCTTGGCGGGTGACCCCGACTGCTTCCCCTGGCCGGCGGGTGTGGACCTGGTGATCAACGCCGCCGGCGCGCTGCTGCCCGATTCCGCACGACTGGAAAGGCTGCAGGCGGATGGGGCCAAGGCCCTCTTCGACCTCGCGGCCCGCCATGGCGCTGCGGTGCTGCAACTCTCCGCGCTGGGGGCGGGCGATCACCCGGATGTGCCCTTCCTGGCCAGCAAGGCGCGGGCGGATGCGCACCTGCTCGGCCTCGGCATACCCGCCGTGGTGCTGCGCCCGTCCCTGGTGCTGGGTGAAGGCGGCGCCAGCAGCGGCTGGCTGGAAGCCCTGGCCTGCCTGCCCGTCGCACCCCTGCCGGATGTCGGCGCGCGCAGCCGTCCGGTGCATGTGGACGACCTGGCCGGCGCAGTGCTGGCGCTGGTCCGCCACTGGCCGGCACAGCCCTGTGCGGTGCCGCTGGTGGGCCCCGACGTTCTCACCCAGGGCGGCCTGCTGGACCTGCTCCGTCAGGTGCGGGGGCGCGGCCCCGGCCGCTGGCTGCACCTGCCCGGTGCGCTCGCAGCGCCGGGCGCGCGGGCTGCTCGTTGGTTCAGTTGGCGGGCCCTCGACCCTCAATTGATGACCCTGGCGCGGCGCGACAACCTCGCCGAGCCGGATGCCCTGGCAGCGCTCTGCGGCTATCGCGCGGTGCCCCTGGCCCTGCGCCTGGCCAGTGGCTGGCCGCAGCCGGAGCGGGTCATCGCCCGCCTGATGCGCCCCGCCATGCTGGCCGTGCTGGCGCTGATCTGGCTGGGGACGGCCTTCGTCTGCCTGGGGCCGGGGTACGACTGGGGGCTGCGCATCATGGCCGACATGGGCGTGAATGGTTGGCCGGCGAGCCTGGCGGTGGTCAGCGGTTCGCTGCTGGATGCCGCGCTGGGGCTCGGGCTGCTGGTCCGCCGATGGCGCGTGCGCGCCTTGCAGGCCCAACTGGGCCTGATGCTGCTCTACACCCTGCTGATCACCCTGCTGCTGCCCCACTACTGGGCCGACCCCTATGCGGCGGTCGGCAAGAACCTAGTGCTCATGGTCGCCACCCTCTGGGTGCTGTGGCTGGAGCCCCCATCACGGACGCCTGCCCGATGAGCCTGTACCTGCTGCTGAAGACCCTGCACATCCTCTCCTCCACCCTGCTGTTCGGCACCGGGCTGGGGTCGGCCTACTACGCCCTGCGGGCCTGGCGCAGCCAACGGCTGGAGGTGATCGCGGTGACCTTCCGCCACCTGGTCACCGCCGATTGGCTGTTCATCGCCACCACGGCGGTGTTCCAGCCCCTCAGCGGGCTGGCGCTGGCGAAGGTGGCGGGCTGGCCGCTGAACCAGTTCTGGATTCTCTGGAGCGTGGGGCTCTACGTGTTCGCCGGGCTGTGCTGGCTGCCGGTGGTGTGGTTGCAGATACGTGTGCGCGACATGGCCGCCCAGGCACTGGCCAGCGGCCAGGCCCTGCCGGAACGGGCCTTCCTCTATATGCGCATCTGGTTCGTTCTGGGCTGGCCGGCGTTCATCGCCTTCGTGGCGATCTTCTTCCTGATGGTGGCCAAGCCGCTCTGACGGGCCGCCGGGCGCGGCCCGCGTGGGTCAGCGCAGCGAGATCACCGCCCAGCCACGGGCCTGGGCCTCGGCACGCAGGCGGTCGTCCGGGTCGACGGCCACTGGGCGGCTGACCCGTTCCAGCAGAGGCATGTCGTTCACCGAGTCGCTGTAGAAGCTGGCGTCGTCCAGGCTCAGGCCGTTCTCCGTCAGCCAGCGCTCCAGGCGCACCACCTTGCCTTCGCGGAAGCACGGCACGTCGGTGCTGCGGCCGGTGTAGCGGCCGTCCAGCATCTCGCACTCGGTGGCCAGCAGGTCGTCCACGCCCAGGCGCTCGGCGATCGGGCCGGTGATGAAGCGGTTGGTGGCGGTGATGATCACCAGGCGGTCGCCGGCGGCGCGGTGCTCGTCCAGCAGCGCCTCGCCCTTGGCCAGCAGGATCGGCTCGATGCGGTCGCGCATGAATTCACGGTGCCAGGTGGCCAGTTGCTCCAGGTCGTGACGGCCGAGGATCTCCTGGCAGAAGTCCTGGTAGGCCTGCACGTCGAGGGTGCCGGCCAGGTAGTCCCGGTAGAAGGCGTCGTTGCGTGCCCGGTAGGTGGAGGCGTCCACCAGGCCGCGTTCGCAGAGGTACTCGCCCCAGGCATGGTCGCTGTCACCGCCGAGGAGGGTGTTGTCGAGGTCGAAAAGGGCCAGGCGCACGTCTATCACCTTGCTGGAAGCTGCCGAAGGCCGCGCAGGATAACCCCTTTTCCAGGGGCTGCCCATCGCGTGAAAAGCCCGCATTGCCGCGTTTACAGGCTTTGTGGAACAATGCCGCGACATGCGCAAGCGAGGTTGTCCGCTGTGATCGATCCTGATGGTTTCCGCCCCAATGTCGGCATCATTCTCGCCAATGATGTCGGGCAGGTGCTTTGGGCGCGACGCATCAATCAGGACGCCTGGCAGTTCCCCCAAGGGGGCATCAACCCACGAGAAACGCCCGAAGAGGCGCTGTTCCGCGAATTGAACGAAGAAGTCGGCCTCGAAGAGCAGGATGTGAAGATCCTGGCATGCACCCGTGGCTGGCTGCGCTATCGTCTGCCGCAGCGCCTGGTGCGCACGCACAGCCAGCCGCTGTGCATCGGCCAGAAGCAGAAGTGGTTCCTGTTGCGCCTGAAGTCCGATGAGACCCGGGTGCGCATGGACCTGACCGGCAAGCCCGAGTTCGATGGGTGGCGCTGGGTCAGCTACTGGTACCCGCTTGGACAGGTCGTGACCTTCAAGCGAGAAGTCTATCGTCGCGCCCTCAAGGAACTCGCCCCGCGCCTGCTGGCGCAAGACTGACCCGGAGAAAGGCTACACGGCCATGCTCAATACCCTGCGCAAGATCGTCCAGGAAGTGAACGCCGCCAAGGATCTCAAGGCGGCGCTGGCGATCATCGTGCAGCGGGTGAAGGAGGCCATGGGCAGCCAGGTCTGCTCGGTGTATCTGCTGGACCCCGAGGCCAACCGCTTCGTGCTGATGGCCACCGAGGGCCTCAACAAACGCTCCATCGGCAAGGTCAGCATGGCCCCCAACGAAGGCCTGGTGGGCCTGGTGGGCACCCGCGAAGAACCGCTGAACCTCGAGAACGCCGCCGACCACCCCCGTTACCGCTACTTCGCCGAGACCGGCGAGGAGCGCTACGCCTCCTTCCTCGGCGCGCCGATCATCCACCACCGTCGGGTGATGGGCGTGCTGGTGGTGCAGCAGAAGGAGCGCCGCCAGTTCGACGAGGGCGAGGAAGCCTTCCTCGTCACCATGAGCGCCCAGCTCGCGGGCGTCATCGCCCATGCCGAGGCCACCGGTTCCATCCGTGGCCTGGGTCGCCAGGGCAAGGGCATCCAGGAAGCCAAGTTTGTCGGCGTGCCCGGTGCGCCGGGCGCTGCCGTGGGCACTGCCGTGGTGGTGCTGCCGCCGGCCGACCTGGAGGTAGTGCCCGACCGCCCGGTGGATGACATCGAGGCCGAGGTCGAGCGCTTCAAGCAGGCCCTGGAGTCCGTGCGTGAAGACATGCGCCGCCTGTCGAGCAAGCTGGCCACCCAGCTGCGCCCCGAGGAGCGGGCGTTGTTCGACGTCTACCTGATGATGCTCGACGACGCCTCCATCGGCCTGGAGGTGAAGAAGGTCATCCGCTCCGGCCAGTGGGCCCAGGGTGCCCTGCGCCAGGTGGTGATGGAGCACGTCAAGCGTTTCGAGCTGATGGACGACGCCTACCTGCGCGAGCGCGCATCCGACGTCAAGGACCTCGGGCGCCGCCTGCTCGCCTACCTGCAGGAAGAGCGCAAGCAGAACCTGGTCTACCAGGACAACACCATCCTGGTCAGCGAGGAGCTGTCCCCCGCCATGCTCGGCGAAGTGCCGGAAGGCAAGCTGGTGGGCCTGATCTCCGTCCTCGGTTCCGGCAACTCCCACGTCGCCATCCTGGCCCGTGCCATGGGGATTCCCACGGTCATGGGCGTGGTCGACCTGCCCTATTCCAAGGTTGACGGCATCGAGCTGATCGTCGATGGCTACCACGGCGAAGTCTTCACCAACCCCTCCGAGGAACTGCGCAAGCAGTACGGCGAAGTGGTCGAGGAGGAGCGCCAGTTGGTCAAGGGCCTCGACGCCCTGCGCAGCCTGCCGTGCGAGACCCTCGACGGCCACCGCATGCCGCTGTGGGTCAACACCGGCCTGCTGGCCGACGTGACCCGCGCCCAGGAGCGCGGCGCCGAAGGCGTCGGCCTGTACCGCACCGAAGTGCCGTTCATGATCAACGAGCGCTTCCCCAGCGAGAAGGAGCAGCTCGCCATCTACCGCGAGCAGCTCGCCGCCTTCCATCCGCTGCCGGTGACCATGCGCACCCTGGACATCGGTGGCGACAAGGCGCTCTCCTACTTCCCCATCAAGGAAAGCAACCCCTTCCTCGGCTGGCGCGGCATCCGCGTCACCCTCGACCACCCGGAAATCTTCCTGGTGCAGGTGCGCGCCATGCTCAAGGCCAGCGAGGGCCTGAACAACCTGCGCATCCTCCTGCCGATGATCTCCGGCGTGCAGGAGCTTGAAGAGTCCCTGCACCTGATCCACCGCGCCTGGGGCGAGGTTCGCGACGAGGGCGTGGACATCCCCATGCCGCCGGTGGGCGTGATGATCGAGATCCCCGCCGCCGTGTACCAGACCCGCGAGCTGGCGCGTCAGGTGGACTTCCTCTCGGTCGGCTCCAACGACCTCACCCAGTACCTGCTCGCCGTAGACCGCAACAACCCGCGCGTGGCCGACCTCTATGACTACCTGCATCCCGCCGTGCTCCAGGCACTGCTCAAGGTGGTCAACGACGCCCATGCCGAGGGCAAGCCCGTCAGCATCTGCGGCGAGATGGCCGGTGACCCGGCGGCGGCCGTGCTGCTGCTGGCCATGGGCTTCGACAGCCTGTCGATGAACGCCACCAACCTGCCCAAGGTGAAATGGCTGCTGCGTCAGCTCAGCCTGAGCAAGGCCCGCGAGCTCCTTGACCAGTTGATGGGCATCGACAACCCCCAAGTCATCCACAGCGCGCTGCACCTCGCCCTGCGCAACCTGGGCCTGGGCCGCGTGATCAACCCGGCGGCGACCATCCAGGCCTGAGCCACCACCCCGGCAATTCCCTTGAGCCGGGATGGGGACCTACCACGACTTCAGCGCTCGCTCCGCCGGGAGCGGGTTTGCCTGTGCGCCGGCCTGCCGCCCTAGCGCGTGCGCAGGTTCAGGTGCACGTCGTCCAGCGGCTTGCCGAACGGACCGAAGCCGCGTTCCACCACTTCGCGGCTGCCGTCCTCGCGCACGATCAGGGCCGTCGTGGCGCGGGTGCCATAGGTGCGGCTGGCGATGAACACCGGCGACAGCATGCGCTCGGTCTCCAGGCCCACGCCGGTGTCCGGCAGGGTCGCGTCCGAGGCCGGTTGCGGATCATGCATGAGGTTCAGCAAGTCGCCCGGCCGCGCGATATCCAGGCACTCGGCCAGGGCGGCCTTGGTCTTGCGCACCTTCGGCCAGGGGGTGTCGAGGTCGGCATTGGACAGCCCGTAGAGACCCGCCTCCAGGCGACGCGGCCCCGCGCCTCGGGAATGCAGGAACCACAGCTCACGGCCGTCCCCCACCAGCAGGTTGAAGCCCGCGTAATCCGCCGCGCGACGGTGCGCCTCGGCCATGAAGGCCTCCGGGGTTTGCGTGCCGCCGAGGAAGCCCACGCACAGCTCGCCCCGTGAGCGACCGGTGGCCGGATGGCGTGGGTCGCGGATGTTGGTCAGCGCCGCGAAGCGCCCGCCCTGCCCCAGGCCGAGCCAGGTGCCGCCGGCTTCCAGGTCACGCCCGGCGTGCAGGCCCGGCACGTCGTGCCAGGCGCCGAGAGCGCGGGTCGGACGCTCGTAGAACTCGTCGCGATTGGCGGCCAGTACCAGCGGTGTGGCGTGTCCCGGGCGCCAGGCGAAGGTGATCAGGCACATGGTGAGACTCCTTCTCCGTGATCCTCGGGCGAGTCTAGGGGCTGTAGGAAAAGGCGTCGAGCAGACCGACGATTCGCGCAGTGCGGCGGGAACGACCGTCGCCCTGATTGGAGCGGCAAGCGGCCTTCCGTTACCATGCCGCTTTGCTTCCGGGGGTGTCGCTTGGAATTCCTGCTCTACCTGGTGCTCGGCGCCTTCGCCGGGGTGCTGGCCGGCCTGTTCGGCGTCGGCGGCGGCATGATCATCGTGCCGGTGCTGGTGTTCAGCTTCACCGCCCAGGGGTTCGATCCGAGCGTCCTCACCCACCTGGCGGTGGGCACCTCCCTGGCGACCATCATCTTCACTTCGATCAACGCCGTGCGCGAACACCACCGCAAGGGCGCAGTGCGCTGGGCGATCTTCGCCTGGATGACCCTGGGCATCCTGCTCGGTGCCGCCATTGGCGCCTACACCGCCAAGCTGATCCAGGGCCCGATGCTGCAGAAGATCATCGGCTGCTTCGCCATCCTGGTGTCCCTGCAGATGGCCCTCGACTTCAAGCCCAAGGCCAGCCGTGACGTTCCCGGCAAGCCCGGCCTCACCTTTGCCGGTGTGTTCATCGGCTGGGCCTCGGCGATCTTCGGCATCGGCGGCGGCTCCCTCACCGTGCCCTTCCTCAGTTGGCGCAGCGTGCCGATGCAGCAGGCGGTGGCCACCTCCTCTGCTTGCGGCCTGCCGATCGCCATCGCCAGCGCCCTGTCGTTCATGGTGCTGGGCTGGAACCACGAACATTTGCCGCCGCACAGTGTCGGATTCGTCTATCTCCCGGCGCTGGTGGGAATCGCCCTCACCAGCATGTTCTTCGCCCGTTTGGGCGCGCGTCTGGCCCACCGGTTGCCTCCGCGCCTGCTCAAGCGCCTGTTCGCCCTGCTGCTGTTCTCGGTCGGGCTGAGTTTTCTGATCTAAGGAGTCGTGATGCTGGCTTATCCCCAGATCGATCCGGTGGCGTTCAGCCTCGGTCCCCTGAAAATCCACTGGTACGGGATCATGTACCTGATCGGCATCGGCGGTGCCTGGTTGCTGGCCTCTCGCCGGCTGGAGCGCTTCGACCCGACCTGGACCAGGGAGAAACTCTCCGACCTGGTGTTCTGGGTCGCCCTCGGGGTGATCGCCGGCGGGCGCCTGGGCTACGTGCTGTTCTACGACCTGTCGGCCTACCTGGCCGAGCCGCTGCTGATCCTCAAGGTCTGGCAGGGCGGCATGTCCTTCCACGGTGGCCTGATCGGCGTGATGCTCGCCACCCTCTGGTTCGGCCAGCGCAACAACAAGAGCTTCTTCCAGCTCATGGACTTCATCGCCCCGCTGGTGCCCATCGGCCTGGGCGCCGGGCGCATTGGCAACTTCATCAACGCCGAGCTGTGGGGCAAGGCCAGCGACGTGCCCTGGGCGATGATCTTCCCCACCGACCCGGCGCACCTGCCGCGCCATCCGTCGCAGCTCTATCAGTTCGCCCTGGAAGGGGTCGCGCTGTTCGCCATCCTCTGGTTCTATTCGCGCAAGCCGCGTCCGACCATGGCGGTTTCCGGGATGTTCGCGCTGTTCTACGGCCTCTTCCGCTTCGCCGTGGAGTTCGTCCGCGTACCGGACGCCCAGCTCGGCTACCTGGCCTTCGGCTGGCTCACCATGGGCCAGATCCTCTGCCTGCCGATGATCATCGGCGGCCTCGCACTGATCGTCTGGGCGCACCGCCGTGAAGCCGCCCAAGGAGTCACCCCGTGAAGCAGTACCTCGACCTGATGCGCCTGGTGCGCGAAACCGGCACCTTCAAGAGCGACCGCACCGGCACCGGCACCTACAGCGTGTTCGGCCACCAGATGCGCTTCGACCTGGCCGAGGGCTTCCCCCTGGTGACCACCAAGAAGTGCCACCTGAAGTCCATCATCCATGAGCTGCTGTGGTTCCTGCAGGGCGACACCAACATCCGCTACCTCAAGGAAAATGGCGTCTCCATCTGGGACGAATGGGCCGACGAGAACGGCGACCTGGGCCCGGTCTATGGCTACCAGTGGCGCAACTGGCCGGCGCCCAACGGCGAACCCATCGACCAGATCACCAAGCTGATCGAGATGATCCGCAAGAACCCCGACTCGCGCCGCCTGATCGTCTCCGCCTGGAACCCGGCCCTGGTGGACCAGATGGCCCTGCCGCCCTGCCACGCGCTGTTCCAGTTCTACGTGGCCGACGGCAAGCTCAGCTGCCAGTTGTACCAGCGCTCGGCGGACATCTTCCTCGGCGTGCCCTTCAACATCGCCAGCTACGCCCTGCTGACCCTGATGGTGGCTCAGGTCTGCGACCTGGCCCCCGGCGAGTTCATCTGGACCGGCGGCGACTGCCACCTGTACGCCAACCACATCGAGCAGACCGACCTGCAGCTCACCCGCGAGCCGCTGCCGCTGCCCACCATGAAGCTCAACCCCGAGGTGAAGGACCTGCTGGCCTTCAAGTTCGAGGACTTCGAACTGGTCGGCTACCAGGCCCACCCGCACATCAAGGCCCCGGTCGCCGTCTGACCCCCCGGCCGGGGCGCCCGCCCCGGCCCGCCTGCCCCAGGACCGCCCGCCATGAACGCCCCGCTCGCCGCCCTGCTCATCGGCCTCGTCGGCCTCTGGACCCTCGACGCCCATGCCGAGCCCGCCCAGGGCGGCTTCGTCGCCTCGCAGCACTGCGAGGCCTACCAGTCGATCCGCAAGCGCAGCAACCCCGATGGCGCCACCCTGCAACCGGGGCAGCGCTACCGGGTGGTGGAGGTCAACAAGCGGGACTACGACTGGCTGCGGGTGCGCCTGCCGGACAACGCCACGCCGCTGCGCTGGGTACCGGTCGGCTGCGGCCAGGTGGAAGACCTCAGCCTTGGCGCCCGCCAGGGCACCGGGAATGCCGCCCAGGGCGAGGCCTGCAGCGTGCCGGGCCAGCATGACGGCTACGTCCTCGCCGCCACCTGGCAGCCCGGCTTCTGCGAGCACGTCGCCTACAAGGGGCGCAAGCCGGAGTGCGACGCCCTGGCCAGCGGTGACCTGCAACTGAACCACCTCACCCTCCACGGCCTCTGGCCCAACCGCCAGGCCTGCGGCACCCGCTACGGGCACTGCGCGGGACCGGCGCTGATGCTGGACGAAAGCACCCGCGCGACCCTGCGGCCATGGATGCCCAACGTCGGCTACAGCGACGACTTCAGCCGCTACCAGTGGGAGAAGCACGGCACCTGCCAGACCGACATGGACGCCAACGCCTACTTCCGCCGCGCCGCCGAGCTGGTGCGCCAGCTGGATGCCACTCGCGCCGGCCGGTACATCGCCAGCAACGTCGGCGGCGCCATCTCCCAGGCGGCGTTCTACCAGAAGGTCGGCGACGAGTTCGGCAGCCCCCGGGCCGGCAACAACTTTCTGCTGGTCTGCACCCAGGGTGGTTATTTGCAGGAAGTGCGGGTGAGCCTGCCCCGCGCGCTCAAGCCCGCCGACAGCCTGGTGGGGGTGATGGACGGCCAGTTCGCCGAGCGCCGCCCCGGTGACCGCAATGCCTGCCGGGACGATCGCATCCTCATCGAGGCCCCAGGCCTCTAGCCGCCCGCACCAACGCTTTCAAGCGGCCAGTTCGGCTGCCAGCCGCTCCAGCTCGGCCTGGCGTTCGGCCTGCTCCAGCTCCGCGCCGGGGTTCAGTGAGGACCACTCCGGGTGGGCCCGCGCCTTGCCCAGGGCGGCAGGCAACTTGCCCTGGCGCCACTGTTCGTCCGCCGGCGCGTCCACGCGGATCGCCTCGAACGCCGCATGACCGCGTAACTCCAGTGCCCGCAGCAGTTCCATCTGGCGCAGCGCCAAGAGCCGCAGGATGCCGTCGTCCACCGTCAGCTCGCGGTGCCCGCGCAGCTTGCCCAGCAGGCGCTGGCCGTAATGCCCGACCGTCTGCCAGGCGCCGCCCGCCAGCGCGCCGATGGCGGCCGCAGCGCCCAGGGTCAGCCCACCCACCAGCAGGTCCACCCCGGCACCCGCCGCCGCGCCGGCGGCCACGCCGCTGCCCAGGCGCACGCCGAGCTGGCGCAGGGTTTCCGGGTTGAACAGGTCATCGCCCCAGCGGCCGTCCAGCAGCGGCAGGTCGCTGGCGGCGGCATCCTCGCGGCTGAAGGCGTACAGCCGCAGCAGGGCTTCCACGCAACGCTGCTCGCGCTGGCGCACCTGCTGGCGCAAGGCTTCGGTTGCGGCCAGCAGGGCACTGGCTTCGGTGGCTACGCTGCGACGGCAGGCCGCCACGTCCAGCAGCAACTCGGCCACCAGGCGTTCGCCGGCCTGGCGGCGCAGCCGGCGCTGGGCCTGCTGGTCGTCCACCAGCCGCTGCAGTTGCGGGCGGCCCCGCTCCAGCAGCAGGGCCAGGCTGTCGTAGAGGCGCGGCTCGCCGTCCAGCGGCGGCGCCACGCTGTCGAAGCGCACCAGGGCGTGCAGGCCCAGCCGGGCCAGGGCCTCGCGCCACGGCTCGCCGCGCTGATCGTGGCCGGCCACGAAGTTCAGCACCGGCAGCAGCGGCCGGCCGCACATGGCCAGCACCGCCAGTTCGTCGCGGTACTTCGCCAGCACCGGCTCGCGGGCGTCGATGACGTACAGGCCGGCGTCGGAGGCCATCAACTGGCGCAGCACCTTGGCTTCCTGCTCGAAACGCTGGCGCGCCTCGGCGCTGTCGAGGAAGCGGACCAGGCGCGCCGGGCCGTCCAACCGCTCGCCGGGGCGGTCCAGGCGCTCCAGGTAGTCCAGCAGGGCGATGGCGTCCTCCAGGCCGGGGGTGTCGTACAGCTCCAGCAGCGGCTGACCGTCGACGGACAGCCGCGCGCCCTCGACATGGCGGGTGGTGCTGGGGCGGTGGGAGACCTCGCCGAAGCTGCGATCCCGTAGCAGGGTGCGTAGCAGCGAGGTCTTGCCGACGTTGGTGTGGCCGACCACGGCCAGGCGCAGGGGCTCAGTCATGGCCATGCTCCAGCCAGTGGAAGGGGGCGCTGTTGGCGTGGCGCAGGCCCTGGCGGTCGAGGGCCTGATGCCACTCATCCAGACGCCGGCTGTCCAGTGCCTCGCCGGTCGGTGCCGGCAGCAGCCAGACCCGTGCCTCGACAGTGCTGCGCGCCAGTTCGCCGATCAGCGCCAGGGTGCCCCGGTCCGGCGAGCGGCGCGGGTCGCAGGCGATTGCCAGGCGCTGGGGCGGGAAGCGGCTGAGCTGGTCCAGCAGGCGCTGGCGCTGCTCGCGGCTGTCCAGCACCCCGGCGTCGCCCACGCCCTTGGGCAGCGCGGGCGGCCAGGGGCGGCTGTCGTCCAGTTCGATCCCCACCAGCAGGGCGCCCACTCCTTCGAAGGGCAGCGCAGCCTCGCTCATCGGCCCCTGGGGGCCGGGGTCGGCGTCCACCACGCCCAGGCGCTGGCTGGCCGGGTTGAGGCGTTCACGCAGCAGGGCATAGCCGGGCAGGCCGGGCTCAACCGCCAGCCCGGCGCGGCCACGGCTCCAGCGCCACAGACACAACAACATCAGGCCCAGGCGTGGCAGCAGGCCATAGACCAGGGTGACCCCCAGCAGCCAGCCGGACCAGGCCTGGCGGGGCGCGGCGTCGGCGAGCATGTCGCTGCTGGCGCGGATGGTGTCGCTGTCCGGCAGGCTGAAGCCGAGCAGCGCCGGCAGGGCGCCGAGGCCCTGGGTGAGGGCGACGAAGGTGTCGCTGCCGAGCAGCGTGGTTTCCCAGACGAAGCCGTAGCGGCGGGTGGAGAGCAGGGCCAGCAGGGTCAGCAGCGCGGTGCCCAGCACCAGCGCCCAGAAGCCGTGGACCAGCACGCCCAGGCCCCAGCGTGTCAGGCGGCGGCGCTGCAGCATCACCAGCAGCGCCGGGCCCAGTTGGGCGGCTGCCGCATCCCGCGAGAGGCGCGCGCACAGCCACCACCACAAACGGCCGAGGGCGCTGGCATGGCCGCCGGCCAGAAGGCCCAGGCTCCAGCCCAGCAGGGTCAGCAGGTGCAGGCCGAGCAGCCCGCCCAGGGCCCAGAACACGTTGACCGGGCGCTGCCCGTCGCCCAGGGCCGCTGCCGCCAGGGTGGCGCCGCTGGCCAGGGCCAGCAGCACCAGGGCCCAGGCTGCCAGGCGGGCGCCTTGCAGCCAGTGGATGAGGGCGCCGAGCTGGCCGTCGCGCTGGGCGAGGAACAGCGCGCGGGCCTGGATGCGCTGGGCGAGGTCGCCCCCGCCGGCGTTGGCACGGCGGTTGGCTTCGCTGTCCTCCAGCGGGCCGGCGTGCTCTTCGCGCAGGCGGACCGCTTCGGTGAGCCAGAGGCGTTGCAGATCGGTGAGGGTGGGGTTCGCGGAGTCGGTCACGCGGCTTCTCTTCCCATGGGACGAGGCAGAAGCATAACCGCTGATGCCTGGGGTGGTGCAGCGGGCGGCCAGCGGACCGCCCGCCCGCGTGTGCGTTAAGGCGTCGCGCGCGCGTCGCGGACCTGCACGGCGACGTCCGGCTGGTCGATGAACAGCCCGTCGATGCCGGCGTCGAGGAAGGCGTTGATCTCCGCCTTGATGTCGCCGCGCACCTGCGGGTCGGCACCGTTGCGCAGGTTGGTTGGGAGGAAGGCGTTTTCCGCGCGGAAGGTGTAGGGGTGCACCTTGAGGCCCGCCGCATGGGCGTCGGCGACGAAGCGGGTGGGCTGGCCGAGGTTGCCGGCGCTGTCGCGGGGGAGGATGTATCCCTTCTCCGGCCCGACCCCAGCGGCGTAGCGGGCGACGGCGCGCAGGCCGTCGGGGCTGGCCATCCGTGCGTAGGTCAGGCCGGTGCCCAGCACCTGCTGGTCGTAGGGCTGGTCGCTGCCGTAAAGCTGCACCAGGCGCAGGCTGCTCTGCCGGGCGATGCGCTGCAGGTTGTCCACCTCGAAGGACTGGATGTACACCGGCGCACGGCGGTCGGTGTAGCCGTTGCGCTGCAGGGTGCGCAACAGCGGTTTCTCCATGGCCAGGCCAAGCTGCTGGAAGTGGGTGGGGTGCTTGGTCTCGATGTACAGGCCGATGCGGCGCTGCTGGCTGAGCTGCAGGCTCTTCACCAGGTCGATGATCTCCTGCAGGGTGGGGATCTCGAAGGTGCCGTCCAGCCGCGCATTGCCGGGGCGCACCTGGGGGATGCGCTCGATGGCGCGCAGGGTCTTCAGCTCGGCCAGGGTGAAATCCTCGCTGAACCAGCCGGTGAGCGGCACGCCGTCGACGCTCTGGGTGCGCTTGCGGTCGGCGAACTCGGGGTGGCGGCTGACGTCGGTGGTCAGGCCCAGCTCGTTGTCGTGGCGGGCCACCAGGTGGCCGTCGCGGGTCATCACCAGGTCCGGCTCCACGTAGTCGGCGCCTTGCAGGGCGGCCAGGGCGTAGGACGCCAGGGTGTGTTCCGGCACGTAGCCGCTGGCGCCGCGATGGCCGATCACCAGGGGCTGGCCCTGGGCGCGCGCCGGGGCGCGACTGGCCTGGGGCTGCCGGGTGGCCCAGTCGAGGGCGGATTGCACCGGGTCCGGTGCGGCGAAGGTGCAGAGGGGCAACGTCAGGCTGCAGGCCGCCAGCCAATGCCGCAGGGTCGGGGTGGATGCCATGGGGCGTCTCCTTGCGGTAGGGAAGCGCAAGCCTGCGGCAGGATAGATGACGGTTTGTCGTGCGCCGCCCGGGCATGTGTTGCCGGGCGTGATGCCGTTGGCGGCGACAGAAGGAAAGGCCGGCTGGCGGTGGCCATGGCCTCTGGTATTCTCGCCGCCATGAAAAAGACCCTCCCCCTCGCCCTCATCGCCGCCCAGGCCCGCAACCGGGTCATCGGCCGCGACAACCAACTGCCCTGGCACCTGCCGGCGGACCTCAAGCACTTCAAGGCCCTGACCCTGGGCAAGCCCATCATCATGGGCCGCAAGACCTGGGACTCCCTGGGCCGCCCGCTGCCGGGGCGCCTGAACCTGGTGGTCAGCCGCCAGGCCGGCCTGCAACTGGAGGGCGCCGAGGTGTTCCCCAGCCTGGAAGAGGCCGTGGCCCGCGCCGAGGTGTGGGCCCGCGAGGAGGACGCCGAGGAAGTGATGCTGATCGGCGGCGCCCAGCTCTACGCCCAGGGTCTGGCCCATGGCGACCGCCTGTACCTGACCCAGGTGGAGCTGGAGCCGGAAGGCGATGCCTTCTTCCCCGAGGTGCCCGCCGCCGACTGGCACCTGGCCTCCAGCATCGAGTACCCCGTCAGCGACACCACCCCTGCATACGCCTTCCAGGTGTGGGAGCGGCGCTGAGCCGCCTTACGCCGATTCGCCTCGCAACAACCTGAGCAGCGCTTCGGCATCCAGCCGGGCGCTCATCTCGCCGCCCTCCAGCAGGTTGTCCGCCAGGTCGCGCTTCCTTTGGTGCAGCGCGACGATCTGCTCCTCGATGGTGTGTTCCGCCACCAGCCGGTAGACCGTGACGGGCCGCTGCTGCCCCATGCGGTGGGCACGGTCGCTGGCCTGGTCCTCCACGGCCGGGTTCCACCAGGGGTCGAGGTGGATCACGTAGTCGGCTGCCGTCAGGTTGAGGCCGCTGCCCCCGGCCTTGAGGCTGATGAGGAAGAGGTCACCCTGCCCGGCTTGGAATGCCTCGACGCGGGAGCGGCGCTCCTTCGCCGGTGTGGCGCCATCCAGGTACTGGTAGGCAATGCCGTTGTGCTCGACCCAGCGGCGCACGATCTGCAGGTGGTCGACGAACTGGCTGAACACCAGGGCGCGGTGACCGCTGGCCAGCAGCTCCTCGGTGATCTCGGCGAAGGCCTGCAGCTTGCTGCCCTCCAGCGTGCTGCCCGGCACCGACAGCGACGGGTGGCAGCAGAAGCGCCGCAGGCGGGTGATCTCGGCGAGCATCTGCACCGGGTTGGCGCTACCGCCCTCCGGGGTTTCGAGGTTGCTCAGTGCCTGTTGGCGCAGGGCTTCGTAGAGGTGGGTCTCTTCCGTGGACAGCGGCACGCGGTAGGTGATCTCGGTGCGCGGTGGCAGCTCTTCCAGTACCTGGCTCTTGAGGCGGCGCAGCAGGAAGGGCTGGATCAGCTTGCGCAAGGCGCGCCGGGCGGAGACGTCGCCGCGCTCGATGGGGGTGGCGAAGCGTGCGTCGAAGCTCTCCTGGCTGCCCAGCAGGCCGGGGTTGATGAAGCGGAACAGGTTCCACAGCTCGCCCAGGTGGTTCTCCAGCGGGGTGCCGGTGGCGACCGCGCGGAAGTCGGCCTGCAGGGCCATGGCCGCCTGGGAGCGCTTGGTCTGGGCATTCTTGATGGCTTGCGCTTCGTCCAGCACCGCGCTGGTCCAGTGCTGGGCGGCGAAGGCCTCGCTGTCCTGCTGCAGCAGGCCGTAGCTGACGATCACCAGGTCGCGGGGCCCCAGGGCCTCCAGGCGGCGATCCTCGTGATAGAGGCGAACCTTCAGGCTGGGGGCGAAGCGCGCGCATTCGGCCTGCCAGTTGAGGGTGACCGAGGTGGGCGCGACCACCAGTTGCGGCCCCTGCCCGGCGCGCTCCAGCAGCAGCGCGAGCAACTGCACCGTCTTGCCCAGGCCCATGTCGTCGGCCAGGCAGGCCCCTACGCCCCAGTGCGCCAGGCGGGAGAGCCAGCAGAAGCCCTCGTGCTGGTACTCACGCAGTTGCGTCAGCAGGGTCCTGGGAACCTGCGGCTGGTGCGCACGCATGCTGGCGAGCCGATCCAGGTGGCCCTGCCAGTGGCGGTCGGTCTTGAAGTCCTCGACCTGCCCGGCCAGTGCTTCCAGCAGGGGGGCGCTGAGGGGGGAGAGCAGCAGGTCGTTCTCCCCGAGCCGTTCGGCCTGGTGCCGCAGCTCGTCCAGTTGCCTGCGCAGGCGATCGTCCAGCGCCAGCCAATCGCGCTCACCCAGGTGCACGAAGCGTCCCGGAGCATCCTTGAGCAGATCGAGCAGCTTGCGCAGCTCCAGGACCTTGCCGTCGTCCAGGCGGAGTTCGCCCTGCAGGCGCAGCCAGTTGCCCTGTTGCTTGAGGCCCAGGCGCAACTGCCCGAAACCGGCACGCCCCCGGTGGTGGATCTGCCCGCCTTCGGGCCAGACGCAGCGCAGCCCCTGTCCCTCCAGGGCCTTCAGCTCACCGAGGACCTGCAGGGCGTCCTGCGGGTCGGCCAGGCGCCACTCATGACCTTCCGTGTCGCCCAGGGCCAGCCCGGGGCAACTGTCGAGCACCTGCTGCAGGGCCTGGCGTTCGGCATCGAGGTCGCGCCGGGCCTGCACGGGCTGCCCAGCCTGCTCACCCAGCAGGTAGGCGCTGCCCTGGCCGGGCCGCAGCCAGTTGCCTTCGGCCAGGGGGCGTACCAGCAACTGCAGGCGCAGGCCCTGCTCCAGAGGCACCAAGTGGGCATGGAGGGTGCCATCCGCGTCGACCGTCGGGACCTGCGTTGCCAGCTCCGGCAGGTCGGAGTGGATCGGCAGCAGCGGAGCGAGGGTGCTGGCAACCTCCAGCAGCTCCTGCTTGGCCGATAGCGGCATCTCGAGCCCCATGCCGACGATGGACGCGAGCTGGCGGATGTCCGGATCAGTGGGGTAGATGACCACCCGGGTCGGCGACTCTTCGACGATCACGATGCGCTCATGGGCATCCACGTCCCCGGGGCTGAGGTGCAAGCGGAGTCGGCCGTTCGCTTCCTCGAGGTGCAGGGCGACCTGGCCCAGGACCAGGTCAAAGCGCAGGTCGGGCTGGTTGGCCCAGTACAGCGCCGGATGGCCGACCAGGGCAGGCAGTGCTTCGTGTATCGGCAGTTCGTAGCGCTCATAGCCGGAGTACTGGCTGATGACCTGGATGCGGCTGATGGCCTGGCGGTCCTGCTCATTGAGGAAATCCAGGCTGCCTCGCTCGTTCACCAGGCGCTGCAGGGCAACGACCCGCCCTTTGCTCCACTGGCCTTTGGCGTTGCGCTTCTGCTCCCTGGGCTCGACCTGATCGTAGTAACTCCCCAGGCTGACCAGCCAGGCCAGGCGCGTCGCCCGGGGCGCGGCCTGTTCCTGGGTGGCAGGTGCTTTCAGCAAACGCAGTGCCTGCAACGCCAGTTGCCAGGGTTCCTGGCGCTGGTGCAGTTGCACCAGCGGGCGCAAACCGGCCGCCTGGTGTACCTGGGCGAGTTGGCGCGGTTGGCCGAACTGCTTTTCCAGCAGCGCATCGAACTCGGCCGCCAGCCAGCTGTAGCCCGCATCGACCAGGGATTGGCAGTAGGCGTTCAACTCACGCTGCCAGGCTGGGGTGTCGTTGCTGTCCAGCCAGTAGTGCCCGAGGGCCAGCATCAGACCGTCCAGGCCGTTGAGCGTCGAGGGCAGGTAGCCCCTGGTTTTTCTGCTGGCTGCGCCTTGCAGTCGTTCGTGGAACATCTCGAGGACCGGGTAGGCATAACCGCGATGCTCCCTCTCCCCCTGGGTCAGCGCCTGCTTGAGTGCGTGGCGCCGGGAGGGCTCGTAGGCCCCGATCAGCGCGAGGGTGTAGAGGCTGTTGAGCACGGGGGCCCACACCGGGTTGCGTTGGCCCGTCTGTTTGCGCAGCTGGGCGCGCCAGGCTTCCAGGTGGTTCAGCGCCTCGCCGGCTTCGCCTCTGACGCTGTGGATGATGACCTGTCCGAAGACAGTGAACGAAGGGTGGCTGAGGGCTTCCAGGCGGGGCCAGTCACCTCGCCAGAAGGCCTGCAGCAGCAGCTCCAGGGCCAGGTCGTCGTCGTACTGCCGGTCGATCAGTGCCAGGCCCTGTTCATAGGCCTTCGTGGCCGGGGCCAGTACCCGGTTGGCGTTGCGCAGGTAGTGGGTCAGCAGGCAGCACTGGATCGCTGCGGGCAACTGCTGGAAGAGTTGCGTGCCTGCTTCGTCGGTTTCCAGCAGTTGAAAGGTCGGGTGCTCGCGCAGCGATTCGGAGGCATGGGTGCGCGGCGCGTAGCGATTGATGCAGCGCTGGAGTTCCTTGAGGTCGCCGTCGAGCAGGAAGCACCACAGCCCCTGCAGGATGAGCTCCGGCCCCGGTGCGTTCCAGGTGCCCAGTGTGGTCAGGTAGCGCCGGGTGAGGTTGAGGCACAGGGGCCCTTCAGGCGCGTTGAACAGGTGCAGGAGCACGGTGTTGCGTTGATCGGGTGGGAGCCGGTAGGTCCAGCCGCGCTTCGCCTGCTCATGCGTCAGCCAGCAAGCTCGCTCCAGGGTAGTCAGCCAGTTGTCCACCTCTTCGATCGAGATGGCCCGGGATGCGGTGCGGGCGAACGGGCACTGCTGCAGGTGCTTGTGCAGGGCGGTCCGGCCTCGGCCTTCGGCGCACAGTGCCAGTTGGTAGAGAATCGCCCGGGCGGTGGCGGGCAGGTTGTCCAGTGGCGTAGCAGGCTTCATGGGGCGTCTTATCGGTCGCGGTATGAAGGGGCCTATTTTGCCCGAGCCCAGGCCTCAGGGATCAAGGGTTTGCAATTCGCCCCGTACCCTGCCGTTTTCCACCCACAGCACACCCATCGAGACCGGCAGCTTGAAGCGCCGGGGCCCGGCGCTGCCCGGGTTGATGTGGAGGATGCCGTCACGCTGGGTGATCAGCGGCTTGTGGGAGTGGCGGTGACGATGGCGTCGACGCCGCGCGTGGCGAGGTCGGCGGGGATATCGGCCTGGTCGTGGACCAGGTAGAGGTGGGCGCCCCTCAACTGCAGGCTGAGGTCGTGGGGAATGGCCTGGGCCCAGTCCTGGGTGTCGTTGTTGCCGCGCACCACGCTGAGGGGCGCGAGCTGGCGCAGGGCGTCGAGGATCTCGGGCTTGCCGATGTCACCGGCGTGGAGAATGTGGTCGCAGCCTTCCAGCGCCGCCAGGGCCTGGGGCCTCAGCAGGCCGTGGGTGTCGGCGATCAGGCCGATGCGCAGGGTCATGGAAGGGGCCTCGTGGGGAAACGAGGCCCATTCTGCCTCACGCGGCGTGGCGCGGGGTTTCCGGCAGGAACCAGTTCAGTACCAGGGCGCACAGGCCGCCGGTAGCCACCCCGGACTCCAGCACGTTGCGCACCGCTGCCGGCATGTGGGCGAGGAACTCCGGCACCTGGGACACGCCCAGGCCCAGGGCCAGGGACACGGCGATGATCAGCAGGGCGCGGCGGTCCAGCTCGATGCCGGCGAGGATGTTGATGCCCGAGGCGGCCACGGCGCCGAACATCACCATCACGGCGCCGCCGAGCACCGGTTCGGGCATGGCCTGGAGCACGCCGGCCACGGCCGGGAACAGGCCCAGCAGGATCAGCATCAGGGCGATCCAGCCGCCGATGTGGCGGCTGGCGATGCCGGTGAGCTGGATCACCCCGTTGTTCTGGGCGAACACCGAGCTGGGGAAGGTGTTGAGCACGCCGGCCAGCAGGGAGTTGGCGCCGTTGACCAGCACGCCGCCCTTGATCCGCTGCATCCACAGCGGGCCTTCCACCGGTTGGCGGGAGACCTTGCTGGTGGCGGTGACGTCGCCGATGGCTTCCAGGGAGGTCACCAGGTAGATGACCAGCATCGGCACGAACAGCGACCAGGAGAAGCCCAGGCCGAAGTGCAGCGGGGTCGGCACCTGGACCAGCGGCGCCTCGTGCATGCCGCTGAAGTCCAGGCGGCCCAGGGCGCCGGCCAGGGCGTAGCCCACCAGCAGGGCGATGACGATGGCGCAGCTGCGCATCCACACCACCGGGATGCGGTTGAGCACCAGGATCACCGCCAGCACGGTGCCGGAGAGCAGCAGGTTCTCGCCGTTGGCGAAGGTGCCGTTGGCCATGGCGCCGAAGCCGCCGCCCATGCTGATGAGGCCGACCTTGATCAGGGTGAGGCCGATCATCAGCACCACGATGCCGGTCACCAGGGGGCTGATCAGGCGCTTGATGAACGGCAGGATGCGCGACACGCCCATCTCGATGAAGGCGCCGGCCATGACCACGCCAAAGATCGCCGCCATCACCGCTTCCACCGGGGTGCCCTGCTTGACCATCAGCGCGCCGCCGGCGATCAGCGGGCCGACGAAGTTGAAGCTGGTGCCCTGGACGATCAGCAGCCCGGCGCCGAAGGGGCCGAAGCGGCGGCACTGCACGTAGGTGGCGATGCCGGAGACCACCAGGGACATGGAGACGATCAGGTTGGTGTCGCGGGCCGACACGCCCAGCGCCTGGCAGATCAGCAGGCCGGGGGTGACGATGGGGACGATGATCGCCAGCAGGTGCTGCAGGGCGGCCAGGATCGCTGCCAGCGGGCGCGGCTTGTCCTCCAGGCCGTAGACCAGTTCGTTGCGGGACTCGGGGGCGGAGGGGTTTTCCAGTGAGGTCATGGTGGGGCGGCCGGCGAAAAAGCGGCGATTCTACCTGAATGGTCGAGGGCGGCGAGGGGCGCTCGGCGGGTGTTTTGACGGTGGAGTAGGAGCGAGCTCTGCTCGCGAACCGGCTGCTGCGGACGCGGCTGTGTAGGGGCGAATTCATTGGCCCGCTTCCGGCCGGGCATAGGGCCGCTGCGCGGCCCTTGGCGACTGAAGTCGCCCCTACAGGGGTGGATGGCGCTCTTTCCATCCACCCATCGATGCCACCGAAAGGCGCCCAACAAAAAGCCCGGCACAAGGCCGGGCTCCTTCGTTAGCGGGGGACTCAGACGTCGTCCAGCATCGCCTTGTTGCGCACGGCGCCCTTGTCGGCACTGGTGGCCAGCAGGGCGTAGGCCTTGAGGGCGGTGGAGACCTTGCGGGCGCGGGGCTGCGCGGGTTTCCAGCCTTTCTTGTCCTGCTCGACGCGGCGGGCGGCCAGCTCTTCATCGGACACCAGCAGGTTGATGCTGCGGTTGGGGATGTCGATCAGCACCTTGTCGCCGTCCTTCACCAGGCCGATGGCGCCACCGGCGGCGGCTTCTGGAGAGGCGTGGCCGATGGACAGGCCCGAGGTGCCGCCGGAGAAGCGGCCGTCGGTGAGCAGGGCGCATTGCTTGCCCAGGCCCTTGGACTTCAGGTAGCTGGTGGGGTACAGCATTTCCTGCATGCCCGGGCCGCCTTTCGGGCCTTCGTAGCGGATGATGACGATGTCGCCTGGCTTCACTTCGTCAGCGAGGATGCCCTTCACGGCGCCGTCCTGGCTTTCGAAGATCTTCGCGGTGCCTTCGAACACGTGGATGGATTCGTCCACGCCGGCGGTCTTCACCACGCAGCCGTCCAGGGCGATGTTGCCGTAGAGCACGGCCAGGCCGCCCTCCTGGGAATAGGCGTGCTCGACGGAGCGGATGCAGCCGTTGGCGCGGTCGTCGTCCAGGCTGTCCCAGCGGGTGCTCTGGCTGAAGGCGACCTGGGTCGGGATGCCGGCCGGGCCTGCCTTGAAGAAGGTGTGCACGGCTTCGTCGTCGGTCTGGGTGATGTCCCACTGGGCGATGGCGTCGGCCATGCTCGGGCTGTGCACGGTGGGCACGTCGGTGTGCAGCAGGCCGCCACGGGCCAGCTCGCCGAGGATGCTGAAGATGCCGCCGGCACGGTGCACGTCTTCCATGTGGTACTTCTGGATGTTCGGCGCCACCTTGCACAGTTGCGGCACCTTGCGCGACAGGCGATCGATGTCGCGCAGGTCGAAGGCCACTTCCGCCTCCTGGGCGGCAGCCAGCAGGTGCAGGATGGTGTTGGTGGAGCCGCCCATGGCGATGTCCAGGGTCATGGCGTTCTCGAACGCCTTGAAGCTGGCGACGTTGCGCGGCAGCACGGAGGCGTCGCCTTCGCCGTAGTAGCGCTGGCACAGCTCGACGGCCAGGCGGCCGGCACGCAGGAACAGTTGCTCGCGGTCGCTGTGGGTGGCCAGGGTGGAGCCGTTGCCCGGCAGCGACAGGCCCAGGGCCTCGGTCAGGCAGTTCATGGAGTTGGCGGTGAACATGCCGGAGCAGGAGCCGCAGGTGGGGCAGGCGCTGCGCTCGTACTCGGCGACCTTCTCGTCGGAGCAGGAGTCGTCGGCGGCCACCACCATGGCGTCCACCAGGTCCAGGCCGTGGTTGGCCAGCTTGGTCTTGCCGGCTTCCATCGGGCCGCCGGAAACGAACACCACGGGGATGTTGAGGCGCAGGGCAGCCATCAGCATGCCGGGGGTGATCTTGTCGCAGTTGCTGATGCAGACGATGGCGTCGGCGCAGTGGGCGTTGACCATGTACTCCACGGAGTCGGCGATGATCTCGCGGCTCGGCAGGGAATAGAGCATGCCGTCGTGGCCCATGGCGATGCCGTCGTCCACGGCGATGGTGTTGAATTCCTTGGCCACACCGCCGTGCTTCTCGATCTCGCGGGCGACCAGTTGGCCCAGGTCCTTCAGGTGCACGTGGCCGGGCACGAACTGGGTGAAGGAGTTGGCGATGGCGATGATCGGTTTCTTGAAGTCTTCGTCCTTCATCCCGGTGGCGCGCCAGAGGGCGCGGGCGCCGGCCATGTTGCGGCCGTGGGTGGAGGTCTTCGAGCGGTAATCGGGCATTTCGATGTCCTGCAGGCTGATCAGGTAATGGTCGTGTCGTGAGCGTGAAGGTGCCGGTGGAGAGGGGATGTACCCGTCGTGTCCGGAGATGGCGTGAGGGCGCTGCGGGATCACCGTGCGCTCGGCCGGGGCTCACTGGCCCGCCTGAGGGTGTGGCAGGGGAATCGGGATTCTAATCCCAGGCAGGCGCTGGGCGGAAGGCCGGCGCGACCGGTGCTCAGGGCTGCCGGTGACAGGCCTGCATCAGCGCGTCGGCACTGTGCAGCAACGTGCCGTAGTGGCCGAGGCCGGGCTGCCAGCGCAGGGTGGCGGCACGCAGGTGCTGCACCAGCCCTCGGGCCATGCCCGGTGGCGCCCAGCGGTCGTCCTCGCCGTGCCAGAGGCTGACGGGTGCCGCCAGGTTGTCCAGCTCATCGGCCCAGGGCTGGCAGTAAAGCTGCACATCCCGCAGGTAGGCGCTTGGTCCTTCGGCCAGGGCGCCTTCAAGCACGGCCTTCAACCGGGGGCGCTGTTCCCGGGCGAGGTGGCGCTCGGCACGGCCGACGCCCTGGAACAGCAGGCGTGCCAGCAGCCCCGGGGCGTGCCGGGCCAATGCGCATTGCACGCGGGTGATCCGTGCCAGGCGTTCGGGGTGGCGCTGGGCGAGGCGGAAGGTGTGGCGTCCGGCGCCCATGCCGTCCCAGCTCTGTGGCCATTCCAGCGGTGCGGCAGTGGAGACCAGCAGGCACTGCAGGTCAGCACCGGGCAATGCCGCGGCGACGCGCAAGGCGAGGTGCGCGCCGATGGAGAAGCCCACCAGGCTGGCGGGTTGCCCGTCCAGGGTGTTGGCCGCCCAGTCGATCAGGGTGTGGAGGTAGTCGTGCCCGGTCCGGCCCGGTGCCAGGCTGGCGCGGTCAAGGGCGAGCAGGTGGATACCGTAGCGCTGGGCGGCGGCCTCCAGCCAGCAGGCCTCCCGGGCGCAGCCCGGGGTGCCGTGGAAGTACAGGGCCAGGGGGCCGTCGGCGCTGCCGAAGGCCCGGACCTGCGGGGCGCTCATGCTCAGCTGTTGGGCAGCAGGCGGACGGTGAGGCTCTTGATGTAGCGGGTCTCGGCGATGGCCGGGTGAACCGGGTGGTCCGGGCCCTGGCCGCCGCGCTCCAGCAGCTGGATGTTGCGGTCCAGGTGACGGGCGCTGCCGAGCAGGATGTTCTGCAGGTCGTCCTCGGGCAGGTGCATGGAGCAGGAGGCGCTGACCAGGATGCCGTCCTTGTTCAGCAGGCGCATGGCCTGTTCGTTGAGGCGGCGGTAGGCGGCCTCGCCGTTCTTCAGGTCCTTCTTGCGCTTGATGAAGGCCGGCGGGTCGGCCACCACCACGTCGAAGCGCTCTTCGGCGGCCTTCAGCTCCTTGAGGGCTTCGAACACGTCGCCTTCCACGCAGGTGATCTTCTCGGCCACGCCGTTGAGGGTGGCGTTGCGCTCGACGCCGTCGAGGGCGAAGCCGGAGGCGTCGACGCAGAACACTTCACTGGCGCCGAAGGCCGCGGCCTGCACGCCCCAGCCGCCGATGTAGCTGAACAGGTCGAGCACGCGCTTGCCTTCCACGTAGGGGGCCAGGCGGGCGCGGTTCATGCGGTGGTCGTAGAACCAGCCGGTCTTCTGGCCTTCCAGCACCGGGGCTTCGAACTTCACGCCGTTCTCTTCCAGGGCGACCCACTCGGGCACCATGCCAAAGGCGGTGTCCACGTAGCGCTCCAGGCCTTCGGCATCACGGGCGGCGGAGTCGTTCTTCCACAGCACGCCACGGGGTTTGAGCACCTGCACCAGGGCATCCAGCACGGCGTCCTTGTTGCGCTCCATGGCGGCGGAGGCCAGTTGCACCACCAGGTGGTCGCCGAAGCGGTCCACCACCAGGCCGGGGAGCAGGTCGGAGTCGCCGTAGACCAGGCGGTAGAAGGGCTTGTCGAACAGGCGCTCGCGCAGGCTCAGGGCGACGTTGAGGCGGTGCACCAGCAGGGACTTGTCCAGCACGTGCTTGACGTCGCGGGAGACCAGGCGGGCGCAGATCAGGTTGTTCGGGCTCAGGGCGACCACGCCCAGCGGCTTGCCGCCGGCGGCTTCGAGGATGGCCTGGTCGCCTGGCTGGAAGGCGTTCAGCGGGGTGGCGACCACGTCCACCTCGTTGCTGTAGACCCACAGGTGGCCGGCGCGCAGGCGTCGATCGGCATTGGCTTTGAGGCGCAGGCTGGGCAGGGACATGGGTCGCTCTCCGGAAAAAAGAGCGGAAGTATACCCGAAGGCGCCCGCCGAGCCTGCTACCGGCGGGCGTCGGCTCAGGCGGCCAGGGCCTGGCGGGGGCCGGTCAGTTCTACCTGTTGGGTGTCGTCGGTAACCTGCAGCGCCACGCGCTTGCCCTTGATCGAGGGGTTCATGCTGCCTCCTGTCCGTGTTGGGGGCATGCAGGTTCCGAGCCGTGGTGCCGACGGAAAGTTCAGCTCAAAGGAGTGTTCTGGCCATCGCCGGCTAGAGTTAGACTGTCGTCCCGAATTACCCACCCTTGGTCTCCGTTGTCATGGCCCAAGAACTCTCCGCCGAACAGATCCGCCACTTCCTCCAGGGGATCAGCGTGCCGCCGCAGCCGCAGATCATGGTGGACCTGCAGATGGAACAGGTCATGCCCAACCCGGACCTGCGCACCATCGCCAAGCTCATCAGTCACGACCCGGGGCTTTCCGGGGCGCTGCTGAAGATCGTCAACTCGCCGTTCTACGGGCTGACCAATCGCATCGCCTCGATCCAGCAGGCGGTGAACCTGCTGGGCTGCAACACGGTGATCAACCTGATCAACGCGCAGTCGATCAAGGGCGAGATGAGCGACGAGACCATCGTCACCCTCAACCGCTTCTGGGACACCGCCCAGGACGTGGCCATGACCTGCCTGACCCTGGCCAAGCGCATCGGCTACCAGCAGGCGGACGAAGCCTACGCGCTGGGGCTGTTCCACAACTGCGGCATCCCGCTGATGCTCAAGCGCTTCCCGGACTACATGGTGGTGCTGGAGGAGGCCTACGCCAGCGCCTGCGACGAGCGCCGCATCGTCGACACCGAGAACCGCCTGCTGAACACCAACCACGCGGTGGTGGGCTACTTCACCGCGCGTTCCTGGCGCTTGCCGGAGCACCTGTGCGAGGCCATCGCCAACCACCACAACGCCCTGGCGATCTTCAGCGACGACTCCGGTCGCGACGCGCCGCTGAAGACGCTGCTGGCGATCCTGAAGATGTCCGAGCACATCTGCTCGTCGCACCTGGTCCTGGGAGGCCAGGCGGACGACCACGAGTGGCACAGCATCCACCGGCTGGTGCTCGACTACGTCGGTCTCTCCGACTACGACTTCGACAACCTCAAGGAAAACATCCGCGAACTGGGCGCCAACTGAGCGCCCTCCCCGCTGTCTGCCGAGATCCACATGCCTGAACTACCCGAAGTCGAAACCACGCGGCGGGGCATCGCTCCCTACCTCGAAGGGCAGCGCGTGAGTCGCGTCGTCGTGCGTGAGCGCCGCCTGCGCTGGCCGATTCCCGAGGACCTGGACGTGCGCCTGTCCGGGCAGCGCTTCGTCGCCGTCGAGCGGCGGGCGAAGTACCTGCTGCTGCAGGCCGAGGCGGGAACGCTGATCAGCCACCTGGGCATGTCCGGCAGCCTGCGCCTGGTGGAAGCCGGGCTGGAGGCCGCGCGCCACGAGCACGTGGACATCGAGCTGGAGTCGGGCCTGGCGCTGCGCTACACCGACCCGCGCCGCTTCGGGGCGCTGCTCTGGAGCCTCGATCCACACGGGCACGAGCTGCTGCGCAACCTGGGGCCCGAGCCGCTGACCGATGCCTTCGATGGCGAGCGGCTGTTCAGCCTGTCCCGCGGACGCAGCATGGCGGTGAAGCCCTTCATCATGGACAACGCGGTAGTGGTGGGCGTGGGCAACATCTACGCCACCGAGGCGCTGTTCGCCGCCGGCATCGACCCGCGCCGGGAGGCCGGCAGCGTGTCCCGCGCCCGCTACCTGAAGCTCGCCGGGGAGATCAAGCGCATCCTCGCCAATGCCATCGAGCGCGGCGGCACCACGCTGCGGGACTTCGTCGGCGGCGATGGCCAGCCCGGCTACTTCCAGCAGGAGCTGTTCGCCTACGGGCGTGGCGGGGACTTCTGCAAGGTCTGCGGCTCCACCCTGCGGGAGGTCAGGCTGGGCCAGCGCGCCAGCGTCTACTGCCCCCGCTGCCAGCGCTAGGGGCTGCTACCGACACCTGCCGAGAACAAGAACAAGAGGTGAACGATGTCCGGCAACTACCTGCCCCGCAATGCGCTTGCGGAGGCACTCGGCCATGCCGTCTTCCGGCTCATGGGCTGGCGCATCGAGGGGCAGCTTCCGCCCCTCGACAAGTTCGTGGTGATCGGCGCCCACCACACATCCAACTGGGATTTCGTGCTGTTCATCGCTGCCAAGTTCATCCTGCGGTTGAACGCCCGCTGGTTCGGCAAGCACAGCATCTTCCGCTGGCCCTTCGGCGCGCTGATGCGCTACTGGGGCGGCATTCCCATCCGCCGGCACCTGAAGCTCAACACCGTGGAGCAGGCGATCGAGGCCTTCGCCGAACACCGCCAGTTCATCCTGGTGCTGTCGCCGGAGGGCACGCGGCGCAAGGTAGAACGCTGGAAGAGCGGCTTCTACCACATCGCCTGCGGGGCCGGCGTGCCCATCGTGCCGGCGGCCCTGGACTTCCAGCACCGGCGCATCGTCATCGGTGCGCCGTTCCAGCCCACCGGGAACGAGGAGGCCGATCTGCGCCAGTTGCTGGCGTTCTACCGCCCCTATGTGCCGAAGAATCCCGACTACGCTTTTAACGGCGATTGATGGCCGTCACGCTGACAAGGCAAACGGCGCTGTTATAGTTAGCCGCACGATTACTCCTACAAATAGCCGAAGGATTGCATCATGAACCTGTTTCGCACTTCCGCTGCCGTCCTGGCGCTGACCACCGGCCTCATGGCGCTCCCGGCGCAGGCCGAGACGGTGCAGCAGCAGAATGTCAGCGGCGACCCCACCTACACCGTCAGTGCTCCGTCCGGTTTTGCCATGGCCGGTGACCTGCTCATCGCCCGTCCGCTGCTGATCGGCGCCACGGCCATCGGTGCCGGCCTGTTCGTGGTCAGCCTGCCGTTCAGCGCCCTGGGCGGTAATGTGGGCGCCGCCGGCAAGGCACTGGTGGTGGAGCCGGGTCGCGAGGCCTTCGTCCGTTGCCTGGGCTGCACCAGCAGCGGCTACCAGAAGGACTGATCCGTTTCGGCTGCGGCCGTCAGGCCGTCCACGGCCCCTTGCCCGCTAACGGGCAAGGGGCCGTTTGCATTGGGGCCGTCACGGGACCGGCTTCGCCAGGGATGGGGGATGTGAATGAAGGGTGGGCAACTGATCGCGCTGCTGGTGCTGGGGGCGGCCGGATTGGCGGCGAGCTTCTGGTACAGCCCGGGCTGGCTGCAGTTGTGCGCCGGGCTGGCACTGTTCCTGTTCGGCATGCAGTGCCTGGAGGACGGGCTGCGGCAGCTGGCCGGCGGCAAGCTGGAGCAGGTGCTGGCCCGCAGCACCGCGACGCCCTTCAAGGGGCTGATGTTCGGCGTGGGCGGCACGCTGTTGCTGCAGTCGAGCACCCTGGTGGCGCTGCTCACCATCGCTTTCATCAGCACCGGGCTGATCCAGTTGGCCGGCGGCATCGCCATCCTCTTCGGCGCCAACCTCGGCGCCACCAGCGGCATCTGGCTGCTGGCCATGGCCGGGCAGAACCTCAGCCTCTCGCCGCTGGCCCTGCCGTTGCTGGTGTTCGGGGTGCTGGCCGGGTTCATCGGCCCGCGCAGCAAGGCCGCCGGGCGCATCGTGCTGGGTATCGCCTTCGTCTTCCTCGGCATCGATCAGATCAAGGAGGGTTTCTCCACCTTCGGCGACGGCTTCGACATGACCGGGCTGCGGGTCGATGGCGTGCTCGGTAGCCTGCTGTTCATGGCGGTGGGGATGTTGGTGACCGTGGTGCTGCAGTCCAGCCATGCGGCGCTGATGCTGACCCTCGCGGCGCTCGCCGGTGGCCAATTGGAGCTGGGCCAGAGCCTGGCGATCGCCATCGGCTCCAATGTCGGCAGCAGCGTCACCACGGCCTTCGTTGGCTCCCTTGGGGGCAACCGTAGCGGCCAGCGACTGGCCCTGGCCCACGTGCTGTTCAACCTGGTGAGCGCGGTGGTGGCCTTCGCCCTGCTTTCGCCGCTGACCTGGCTGGTGCGGGCCCTGGCCGAGCCGGTGGGCCTGGAAGGCAATGCGCTGATCCAGCTGGCGATGTTCCACACCCTGTTCAACGCCCTGGGCGTAGCCCTGTTCTGGCCCTGGCAGCAACGCCTGGCCGGCGCTCTGGTGCGTTGGCTGCCGGATCGCGAGGAGCCCCAGGTGCTGATCACCGAGCTGGCGACCGGACCGGTGGAGCCGGAGCGCACCACTGCGCGCTACCTGAGCGCCCGGGCGCTGGACTCCTCCGAGGCGGCCTGCAGTGCCGTGCTGCAGGAGCTGCGCCACCTGGGGCGACTGAGCCTGGAGGTGATCTGCCATGCGCTCTACCTGCCGGTGGACCAACTCAACCGCTCGCACCCGGACGAGGACGCCTTGCAGATCATCCCTGAGCGCCTGCACCTGGATGCCGAGGCGCTCTACCAGCGCCATGTGAAGGGCGTCTACGGCGACCTGCTGAGTTTCATGGGGCGCCTGGAAGTGCAGTTGGACGAACCCCACCAGCGTCTCTGGCTGAGCTGCCAGGTGGCGGCCCTGCAACTGGTGGATGCGGTGAAGGACGCCAAGCACCTGCAGAAGAATCTTGGCCGCTACCTCGGCGAAGGCCCCTCGGCGGTACGTGATGCCTACCTGGACCTGCGCCGGCACCTGCTGGGCGCCTTGCAGAAGGTGCGTGAGCTGGGGCGTTCGGAGCTGCCCGAGGAGGTCTGGAACCAGCACCTGGAGTGGCTGGACGAGCAAGCGGCAGCCTTCGACGGGGCCTTCCGCGAACACCTGTTCGCGGCGGTGCGTGCGGGGCAACTGGATGGCTTGCAGACCAGCTCGCTGATGAACGACCTGGGCTATGCCAGCCGCATCATCCAGAGCCTGCGCAACGTGCTGATGATCGGTCAGGGGCAGGGGCTGTTCAGCGTGATGCGCACGCTCGAAGACGAGGGCGAGGGGAGCCTCATCGAGCTCCGCTGACCGCCTCAGGTGCCCGGGGTGACAGAGTTTCCGCCAGGCCCACGCCCCTTGGGTCGCTGGCCACCTCGATCTGCCCGCCGCGCTTGTCCCAGAGCAGCACCTGCTGGTTGCCGTAGCGGCGGTTCACCTGCTTGAGGCTGTAGCCACGGGTCTGCAGCTCGGCCTTCTCGGCAGCGCTGAAGGTGTCCGGCTCATGCTCGATCACGTCCGGCAGGTACTGGTGGTGGTAGCGCGGCGCGGCTGCCCAGCGGTTCACGGGCTGGTCGTCGAGGTATTCGAGGATCGACAGCAGCACCATGCTGGGGATGCGGCTGCCGCCGGGGGTGCCGAAGGCGGTGAACTGCGCGTCGCTCTCGATGAAGGTGGGGCTCATGCTCGACAGCGGGCGCTTGCCGGCGGCCACGGCGTTGGCCTGGCTGCCGGCCAGGCCGTAGGCATTGGCGCCGTTGGGATCGGCGGCGAAGTCGTCCATCTCGTTGTTGAGCAGCACACCGGTGCCGGGCGGCACGAAGGCGGCGCCGAAGGGCAGGTTCACCGAGAGGGTGGCGGCCACCGCGTTGCCGTCCTGGTCGATGACCACGAAGTGGGTGGTATGGTCGCCCTCGCGCCAGGCGGGCGCGGGCGGCAGGCTGGCGCTGGGGGTGGCCCGGTGTGGGTCGATGCCGGCGGCGAGCTGCTTGAGGTAGGCCGGTGCCAGCAGGTTGTCCAGCGGGTTGCGGACGAAGTCCGGGTCGCCCAGCAGGCCCCGGTCGCGGTAGGCGCGGCGCAGCGCCTCGACTACGTAGTGGGTGCGTTGCAGGCGGCCACCGTCGCGCCAGGGCAACTGCTGCAGCATCGCCAGGCTCTGGGCCAGGGCCACGCCACCGGCGGAGGGTGGCGGTGCGCCGATCAGTTCGCGGCCATCGGCCAGGGGGTAGCGCAGCGGCTGGCGTTCCACCACGCGGTAGCTGTCCAGGTCCTTCAGGGTCCAGATGCCGCCGGCCTTGCGCACACCGGCCACCAGCTTCTCGGCAGTCTCGCCGGCGTAGAAGCCGGCCTTGCCGTAGCGCGCCAGGCGCTCCAGGGTCCGTGCCAGCTCCGGCTGGCGCAGCAGGCTGAATTCTTCGGGCACCTGGCCCTTGGGGTCGAGGAAGATGCGCGCGGTCTCGGGGTCGTCGCGCATGGCGGCGACGCGGAAACCGGCGCGTTCGATGTACATCCGGTCCACGGAGATGCCGTCCTTTGCCAGGCGGATCGCCGGAGCCAGGCTGTCGGCCAGGGGCAGGCGGCCATGGTGGCCGGCCAGGTCCGCCAGGGCGGCGGGCAGGCCGGGAATGGCAGCGGCCAGCGGCCCGTTGATGGACAGCTGCGGCTGCACCTTGCCGTCGCGCACGTAAAGGTCGGGGCGGGCGGCCAGGGGCGCGCGTTCGCGGGCGTCGAGGAACAGGTATTCGGGCTTGGCGCCACCCTTGCGCAGCAGGAAGAACCCGCCGCCGCCGAGGCCCGAGCCATGGGGCTCTGTGACTGCCAGGGCGGCGCTTATGGCGACGGCGGCGTCGAAGGCATTGCCGCCCAGGGCCAGGGTTTCCAGGCCGGCAACGGTGGCGGCGGGCTGGGCGCTGGCGACGGCGGCGCGTTGTGGGGCGGCAGCCTGGAGGGCGCTGCTGGCCAGCAGGGCCAGGGCCGCGATCAGCCTCCGCTGCCAGGGCCTGCCGAGCACCGGGCTGCCCATGCCGGTCAGGCCTTGCCGGTGAGCTTGAGGTACTTGGCCATCAGCTCGTCGCGGCTTTCGACGTTGGCGTCGTCGAGGGGAATGCAGTCCACCGGGCAGACCTGCTGACACTGCGGTTCGTCGTAGTGGCCGACGCACTCGGTGCAGAGGTTGGGGTCGATGACGTAGATCTCTTCACCCTGGGAGATGGCGCCGTTGGGGCACTCGGGTTCGCAGACGTCGCAGTTGATGCAATCGTCGGTGATCTTGAGGGACATGGAACAACTCCAGCCGTCCAAACACGGCGGTCTATCGGAACAGGAGCGGAATTGTGCCGGAATGCGGGGGCCGGCGCACCACCTGTGCGCGCCGGCCGGCGGTCAGCGCTTGAAGCGCTCGGCCAGGGCGTCGGCCACGGCGGGGTGGACGAACTTGCTGATGTCGCCGCCCAGGGCCGCGATTTCGCGCACCAGGGTGGAGGAGATGAAGGAGTACTTCTCGGACGGGGTGAGGAACATGCTTTCCACGTCCGGGGCGAGCTGGCGGTTCATGTTGGCCAGCTGGAATTCGTACTCGAAGTCGGAGACGGCGCGCAGACCACGGAGGAACACGTTGGCGTTCTGTTCCTTGACGAAGTGCGCCAGCAGGGTGGAGAAGCCCACCACTTCGACGTTGGGCAGGTGCTTGGTGACTTCCTTGGCCAGCCCGACGCGCTGCTCCAGGGAGAACAGGGGGTTCTTCTTGGGGCTGGCGGCGACCGCGATGATCACGGTGTCGAACAGGCGGGAAGCACGCTCGATCAGATCGGCATGGCCCTTGGTAATCGGGTCGAAGGTGCCCGGATACAGCACTCGGTTCATCGCTACGTCCTGGGGTGGGTCCGTAAGGGAGTCGGATGGTAGCGCAGGCCGCACCCAGCGGCAAAGGCGCACAGGTGTGGTTCATGTGGTCCGTCGGATGCCGGGCCCGCCGGGCGCGGGCCCGGGGGCGTCAGGCCTTGCCCAGGCGCTTGGCCAGCTCGGTGGAGAGCTGGGCGGTGAGGCCGTAGACCGACAGCTGAGGGTTGGCGCCGATGCTGGTGGGGAACAGCGAGCCGTCGTGGATCGACAGGTTCTCCAACTGGTGGTGGCGTCCGAGGCTGTCGGTGACGGCCTGCTTCGGGTCTTCGCCCATGGCGCAGCCGCCCATGACGTGGGCGCTGCCCAGGCGGGTGCGGTACAGCTCCAGGGGCAGGCGGTCGATCAGTTCGCGGGCTTCGGCCGGGGTCTTCACGTAGTCGGCGTCGGCGTGCAGCGGCAGCACGGCCTTGGCGCCGGCGGCGAACTGGATCTCGGCCATGGTGTGGAAGGCCCGGCGCAGGCCGTCCCAGGTGTAGTCGGTGAGGCGGTAGTCGAGCACCGGGCTGCCGTCGCCGCGCAGCTCCACGGTGCCTTCGGCGCTCTCCGGGTGGAAGCCGTCGCGCAGCAACGCCAGCATCACGTTGGTGTGGGGCAACTGCTCCATGCGCAGGGCGTTGTCCTCGCCGAAGCGGCCGAGCAGGGTGGCGGTGAGCGCCGGTTGTAGCGGCGGCACTTCGAGCTTGTAGGACATGCGCCCGGTGGTGCCGTCGTCCCACTGGTAGTGGTCGGAGTAGATGGACTGCGGCGCGCCGTAGAACGGGTTGATGACCTGGTCGAACTGCGCGGCGGAGAAGTTCACCAGGTGCAGGAAGGTGCGCTTGCCGGTGCGGCCGTGGGGGTCGGGGGCGTCGGAGCGCAGCAGCAGGCCGGGGGTGTTGATGCCGCCGCCGGCCAGCACGTAGTGGCGGGCCTTGACGGTGATGGTGCGGCCGGTGGGGGCGACGCAGCGCTCGTCCATGGCCTGGCATTCGATGCCGGTGACCGTGTCGCCCTGGATCAGCAGGCGCTGGGCGCGGGCCAGGTAGAGCAGCTCGCCGCCCTTGTCGAGGGTGGCGGGGATGGTGGTGACCAGCATCGACTGCTTGGCGTTGGTCGGGCAGCCCATGCCGCAGTAGCCGAGGTTCCAGCAGCCGCGCACGTTGCGCGGGATGACCTTCCAGTGCAGGCCGAGCTTCTCGCAGCCCTGGCGCAGCACGTCGTTGTTGGCGTTCGGCGGGATGGCCCAGGGCGCGACGCCCAGGCGCTGTTCCATCTTCTCGAACCAGGGGGCCATCTCGGCCGGGCTGTGCCCTTTGACGCCGTGCTCCTTGGCCCAGTGTTCCAGGGTCGGCTCGGGGGTGCGGAAGCTGGAGGTCCAGTTCACCAGGGTGGTGCCGCCGACGGCACGGCCTTGCATGATGGTGACGGCGCCGTCCTTGGACATGCGGCCGATGCCTTCCTGGTAGAGGGAGGGGTAGGCCTCGGCTTCCTGCATCTTGAAGTCGCTGCTGGTCTTCAGCGGGCCTTCTTCGATGATCAGCACCTTGTAGCCGGCGGCGCTGAGGATCTCGGCGGTGGTGCCGCCACCGGCGCCGCTGCCGACGATGGCGACGTCGGCTTCCAGGGTCAGGTCCTGCTCCAGGCGGGAGCCGTTGTGGGTTTTCCAGCCGCGGGCCAGGCCCTCGGCGAACAGATCAGGTACGGGCATCAGCTCAATCCTCGGTCGCGCCGGCCGGCCTGGCGGTCGGGGCGCGGGGTTCTTGTTGTGGTAGCGGCGCTCAGACGGTCGGCGGACCGGGGTAGCCGCAGTGCGCCCAGGCTTCCTGCCGGCTGTACCAGGCCATCATCACCAGCTGCAGCAGGGAGGCGTGCCCCATCTTCAGCAGGCCGATGAAGCTGTTCTGCCAGCGCGAGAGGAAGTTGCGCACGTCGTCGGCGCTGGCGTTCTCCCAGCTGCCCCAGATGCCGGTGAGCGGGCCCCGTGTGATGGGCAGGGCGAGCACGTCGAACAGCTGCACGGTGAGCTTGAGCATCTCCGGGGAGAGGTGGGCCAGGGCGTTGTCCAGGCTCTGGAGGGTGCCGGCGACGGCCTGGGGCATCTGCTCGGCGGCGACGGCGCCGGCGAGCATCACCGGGATCAGCGCCTTCAGGCAGGGCAGGTCGGAGTCCCGCAGCACGACCATGCCGTTGGCCGGTGTTGAGGCGGAGCAGCCGGTGAGGGTGGCGGTGACCCCGGCGGTGGCGAGGAATGCGCCGCCGACGAGGCCGACTTTCAGCAGGCCGCGCCGGGTAAGCCCCGGCGCTTGGAGGGTGGTGTCTGTCATTGTTGTTATGACCCCGTCAAATCCCTTGCAGGTTTAGCGAACGAACAGCTTGTAGACCAGTTTCTGGATGGCTTTGCCGTAAGGCGGGTAGATCATCCGGGCGGCGTTAAAGCGCTGCTTGGCGAACACCGCCTTGGCCTTGCTGAAGGTGAGGAAGCCTTCATGACCGTGGTAGTGGCCCATGCCGGACGGGCCGATGCCGCCGAAGGGCATGTCGTCCTGGGCGACGTGCAGCAGGGTGTCGTTCAGGCAGACGCCGCCGGAGTGGGTCTGTTCCAGCACGTGCTGCTGCTCGCGCTTGTCGTAGCCGAAGTAGTAGAGGGCCAGCGGGCGCGGGCGCTGGTTGACGTAGGCGAGGGCATCGTCGAGGCGGTCGTAGGGCACCACCGGCAGCAGCGGGCCGAAGATCTCGTCCTGCATCAGCTTCATGTCGTCGTTCACGTCCAGCACCAGGGTGTGGGCCAGGCGGCGGGCCTGGTCGCCGGGGAACAGCGGGATGAGCCGCGCGCCCTTGGCTTCGGCGTCCTGCAGGTAGCCCTTCAGGCGCTGCAGCTGGCGCTCGTTGATGATGGCGGTGTAGTCGGGGTTGTCCGCCAGCTTCGGGTAGAAGCGGTTGACCGCCTCGCGGTAGGCGTCGATGAAGCCCTGCACGCGGTCCCGCGGGACCAGCACGTAGTCGGGGGCGACGCAGGTCTGGCCGGCGTTCATGGTCTTGCCGAAGGCGATGCGCTCGGCGGCGTCCGCCAGGGGGACGCCGGCGGAGACGATGGCCGGCGACTTGCCGCCCAGCTCCAGGGTCACTGGGGTGAGGTTCTCGGCGGCGGCGCGCATCACCTGGCGGCCGATGCTGGTGGCGCCGGTGAACAGCAGGTGGTCGAAGGGCAGCTTGGAGAAGGCGACGCCCACGTCGGCCTCGCCCAGCACCACGGCGACCTGGTCCTCGGGGAAGATGCGCGCCATCAGTTCCTTGAACAGCTGGGAGGTGGCCGGGGTGGATTCGCTCATCTTGATCATCACCCGGTTGCCGGCGGCCAGCGCACCCACCAGCGGGCCGATGGCGAGGAACAGCGGGTAGTTCCACGGCACGATCACGCCGACCACGCCCAGGGGCTGGTAGACCACCTTGGCGGAGGCGGGCTGGAAGGCCAGGCCGACGGCGCGGCGGGAGGGCTTCATCCAGCGGCGGATGCGGCGGCGGGCGTAGTGGATGCCGTGCAGGCTGGGCATGATCTCGGCCAGCAGGGTCTCGTCCGCCGAGCGGTTGCTGAAATCCTGGCTGACGGCGCGGATCAGGGCGTCCTGCTCGTTGAAGATCAGGTCGCGCAGTGACTGCAGCCACTGCATGCGCTGCTCGGCGCTGGGCATCGGGTGGTTGCCATAGGCGGCACGTTGGCGGGCGAACAGTTCTTCCAGCTGACTGATCTGCTGCTGGGTCTGCTGCAGGTAGGCGACATCGGCGACCATGGCGGCACCTCTTCGTTATTGTTGGACATGCCGATTTCTAGAGTAATTGCTCTAGAGTGTCAAATAGCATGACGCGGCCGGCTGACGCTTGCCTACCAAACGAAAAGTTGGGCTGCCCGCCCCCGGGGCGCCGATTCACGGCCTCTGGGTAGTTTTGTTACCCTCGGCCACCTTTTTGGCGCCTGTGAGACCGACCCGCCCATGGCCCCACGCATCAAGACCCGCGAACGCATCGTGCAGAGCAGCCTGGAGCTGTTCAACGCCCAGGGCGAGCGGACGGTCACCACCAACCACATCGCCGCCCACCTGGGGATGTCACCGGGCAACCTGTACTACCACTTCCGCAACAAGCAGATGATCATCGCGGAGCTGTTCGCCGAGTACGAGGCGCGGGTAGATACCTTCCTGCGCCTGCCCCAGGACCGCCCGCTGAACATGGACGACAAGACCTTCTACCTGGAGGCGCTGCTGGCGGCCATGTGGCACTACCGCTTCCTGCACCGCGACCTGGAGCACCTGCTGGAGTCCGATGACGATCTGGCGGCGCGCTACCGGGTGTTCGCCCAGCGCTGCCTGGGGCATGCCCAGGCGATCTACCGGGGCTTCGTCGAGGTGGGGATTCTGCGCATGGATGCGGCGCAGATCGAGGCGCTGGCGCTGAACAGCTGGATCATCATGACCTCCTGGGTGCGCTTTCTCTGCACCACCCGCAGCGCCCCGGGCGACCTGGACCAGCGCCTGCTGATGCGCGGCATCTACCAGGTGCTGGCGCTGGAGGCGGGCTACGTCACCGAAGGCTGCCGGGAGGCCGTGGCGACGCTCCAGACCCGCTTGTTCGTGCCGCTGGAGCAGGTGGTGCCGCCGCTGGCCTGACGTTGGCCTGGCGCAGGCCTGTCAGCGCGGCAGCGCGGCCAGCCAGGCGGGGATGCGCCGTTCCAGGTAGTAGTCGGGCTGGCGCGGCGAACCGCCGATGAAGCCCACATGACCTCCTTTGTCGTGCAGCTCCAGTCGGGTGCTGGCGGACAGCTCGTGGGCCTCCGGCACGCTGTGGCGGAACACGAAGGGGTCGTCCGCCGACTGGATCAGCAGCGTCGGCACCTGGATGGCACCGAGGAAGAAGCGGCTGGAGGCGCGCCGGTAGTAGTCGTCGGCATCGGCGTAGCCGTGCAGCGGCGCGGTGATGCGCCCGTCGAAGTCCCAGAAGGTGCGCAGGCCGTCCAGCGGGCCGAGCTGCTCCAGCACCGACAGGCGGTCGGCCATGCCCTGGTGGGCGAACAGGCGCTGCTTGTCGCGCACGTAGGCAACCATCTCGCGCATGAAGTGCCGCTGGTAGACCCTGGAGAAGCCCAGGCCGATGCGGTCGGCGCACTGGTCCAGGCGGAACGGCACCGACACCGCCACCGCACCTTGCAGCGGGCAGGCCTCGCCGGATTCCCCCAGGTACTTCAGCAGCACGTTGCCGCCCAGGGAGTAGCCCACCGCATGGAGCGGCGCCAGGGGGCGGGTGCGGCGCAGGTGTTCGACGGTGGCGGCCAGGTCCTCGCTGGCGCCGGAGTGGTAGCCCCGGGGCAGCAGGTTGGGCTCGCCGGAGCAGCCGCGCCAGTTGATCGCCACGCTGGCCCAGCCCTGCTGCGCCAGGCGCTGCTGCAGGCCGAGCACGTAGAGCGAGCTGGACGAGCCGGTCAACCCGTGCAGCACCAGCACCAGCGGGGCATGGGCGTCATGGGGGCCGTACCAGTCCAGGTCGATGAAGTCGCCATCCTCCAGCCACAGGCGCTCGCGCTGGCGCTCCAATTGGGGCGGGTTGCGGAAGAAGGGCGACCACAGCGTCTGCAGGTGCGGGCCGGGCAGCCACCAGGCGGGGCGGAAGTCGTTCACGCGGTGCGGTGCCAGAGGGCGTAGTGGACGTTGCCGGTCTTCTTCTCCCGGTGCAGTCGCCAGTTGCCGGGCAGGCCGAGTGAGGACGGTGCGGCTTCGCTTTCGGTGTACACCCAGGCGTCGTTGGCCAGCCAGCCGCGCTCTTCCAGCAACGTACACACCGGTTGCAGCAGGCCGAGGTTGAACGGCGGGTCGAGGAACACCAGGTCGTAGGGCGTCGCGGCCTGGTTGGCCAGGTAGCGCAGGGCGTCGGCCTGCAGCAGTTGGCCGGTGCCGCAGCGCAGGGTGTCCAGGGTGCTGCGCAGGGCGGCCACCGAGTCGGGGTTGAGGTCCAGCGCCAGGGCTTCGCGGGCGCCACGGGAGAGCGCTTCCAGGTAGAGCGCGCCGCTCCCGGTGAAGGGGTCCAGCACCCGCGCGCCCGCTATATGGGGGGCGAGCCAGTTGAACAGCGTCTCGCGGACCCGATCAGGCGTCGGACGCAGGCCGGGGCCGTCGGGGAAGGCGAAGCGGCGCGAACGCCACTCGCCGCCGATGATGCGCAGCTGGCCCTGGCCGCCATGGGCCGGGGGCTTCTTCGGGGATCGTATGGCCATCAGTGCTCCGGAATGCCAAAGCTGGGTTTGAAGCGCTTCTCGGTCGGTGCCGGCAGTTCCTTCTGGGGAACCGTGGGGCCGGCGGTGACGATGATGAAACGGTCCGGGTCGAGGTGGCGGGCCATGGCCGCCTTCACCTGCTCGACGCTGAGGCCCTGGACCTGCTTCATGAAGTCTTCCAGGTAGGTCAGCGGCAGGCCGTAGAAGCCGATGGCGCCCAGTTGGCCGACGATGTCGGCGTTGCTGGCGGTGGACAGCGGGAAGCTGCCGGCCAGCTCGCGCTTGGCGTCGTCCAGCTCCTTCTGGGTCGGGCCCTGGGCCAGGTAGTCGCGGACGATGTCCTTGACCAGCTTGAGGGTGCCGTCGCTGAGTTCGGCGCGGGTCTGCAGGCCGATCATGAACGGGCCCTGCACCTGCATGGCGGTGAAGCCGGAGCTGACGCCGTAGGTGAGGCCGCGCTTCTCCCGCACTTCTTCCATCAGGCGGGTGCCGAAGCCGCCACCGCCGAGGATCTGGTTGCCCAGGTAGAGCGCGGCATAGTCCGGTTCGGCGCGGTCGATGCCGAGCTGGGCCAGCAGCAGGTGGGTCTGCGCCGAGGGGAATTCGATGTGGGTGGTGCCGGGCTCCGGCACCTTGGGCGCCTCGGTCCTGGCCAGGCGCGGGCCCTTGGGCAGTGCCTGGGAAACGCGGTTGGCGATGGCCTCGGCTTCCTCGCGGGACAGGTCGCCGACCAGGGCGATCACCACGTTGCCGGCGGCGTAGCCCTTCTGGTGGAAGGCCTTGAGCTGGGCAACGGTGATGCCCGGCACGCTCTTCGCGTCGCCTTCGCTGGGGTGGGCGTAGGGGTGCTGGCCGTAAAGCTTCTCGAACAGGGCGAGACCGGCGAGCTTGCCGGGGTTCTGCTTCTGGTACTCGAAGCCGGCGAGCATCTGGTTCTTGATGCGGGCCAGGGAGTCCTCGGGGAAGGTCGGCGCGCCCACCACCTGGGTGAACAGCTCCAGGGCCGGCTCGCGCTGGGTCGGGTCGGTGAGGCTGCGCAGGCCGGCGATGGCCATGTCGCGGTAGGCGCCGTTGCTGAAGTCCGCACCCAGGCCTTCGAAGCCCTGGGCGATGGCGGTGACGTCCTTGCCCTTCACGCCTTCGTTGAGCATGGCGTTGGTCAGGGTGGCCAGGCCGGGGGTGTCACCGTCCTGGCTGCTGCCGGCGGCGAAGGTCAGGCGCAGGTCGAACATCGGCAGCTCGGGGGCGGCGACGAACAGCACGCGAGCGCCTTCGGCGGTTTCCCACTGCTGGATGTCCAGCTTGCGGCTGGCCGGGGCCTTGCCGTCGAGTTCGGCGATGGAGGCCAGCTTGGGGGCGTCGCTCGCCTCGGTGGCGGCCACGGCCTCCCGGGGGCGGTTGACGATCAGGACGAGCACGCCCAGCAGGGCGATCAGGGCCAGGCCGAGCAGGCCGTAACGCAGGCCGTTGCGCTCACTCATGGCGGGGTTCCTCGGGCAGTACGTGGGCGACGCTGAGGCGGTCGCGGGTGAAGAAGGTGCGGGCAGCGGCCTGGATATCCGCCGGGGTGACGGCTTCCAGGGCGGCGAGGTCCTGGTCCATCAGGCGCCAGGACAGGCCGACGGTCTCCAACTGGCCGATGGTGGTGGCCTGGCTGGTGATGGAGTCACGCTCGTAGACCAGGCCGGCGATGACCTGTGCGCGCACGCGCTGGAGTTCGTCTTCGCTGGGCGGCGTCTGCTTGAGGGCCTCCAGCTCACGCCAGAGGCCGGCTTCGGCCTGCTCCAGGGTCTTACCCTTCTGGGTGTTGGGGGTGGCGCTGAGGGTGAACAGGCTGTCGCCCCGGCTGTAGCCGTCGTAGCTGGCGGAGGCACCGCTCACCAGTTCTTCGCCGCGCTCCAGGTGGCTGGGCAGGCGCGCGCTGTAGCCACCGTCCAGCAGGGCCGAGGCCAGGCGCAGGGCGTGTACCTGGCGGGCGTCCTTGGCGGTGGCCAGGCTGGGCACGTTGAAGGCCATCATCAGGCTGGGTAACTGGGTTTTCACATGAAGGACGAGGCGCCGCTCGCCAGGGGCAGGCAGCTCCAGGGGCTGCTTCGCCGGCGGCACCGGGCGCGCGGGGATGGCGCCGAACCAGCGCTGGGCCAGGGCCTTGACCTCCTCACCGGTGACGTCGCCCACCACTACCAGGGTGGCGTTGTTGGGCACGTACCAGGCTTCGTACCAGTGGCGCAGCTCCTCGACCTTCATGCGTTCGAGGTCGGCCATCCAGCCGATGGTGGGGGTGTGGTAGCCGCTGGCCGGGTAGGCCATGGCCTTGAAGCGTTCGAAGGCCTTGGCGCCGGGGCGATCGTCGGTGCGCAGGCGGCGCTCTTCCTTGATCACCTCGATCTCGCGCTGGAACTCCTCGGGCGGCAGGCGGAGGCTGGCCATGCGGTCGGCCTCCAGCTCGAAGGCCACACCGAGGCGGTCCTTGGCCAGTACCTGGTAGTAGGCGGTGTAGTCGTCGCTGGTGAAGGCGTTCTCCTCCGCGCCGAGGTCGCGCAGGACGAGGGATGCCTCGCCGGGGCCAAGCTTGCTGCTGCCCTTGAACATCATGTGTTCGAGGGCGTGGGAGAGGCCGGTCTGCCCGGGCGTCTCGTAGCTGGAACCGACCTTGTACCAAAGTTGTGAAACCACCACGGGGGCCCTGTGGTCTTCTCTGACGATGACTTTCAGGCCGTTTTCGAGGGTGTATTCATGGGTGGGTTGGGTCTCGGCGGCGAAGGCCGCCATGGGCAGCAACAGGCTGCCGAGCAGCAGGCCGGTGGCCTGGCGGGTGATTGCTTTCATCAATACTGGGGACCTGTCCGACGGGCCCGCTGGGCGTACCGCCTGCGGGCGAAGAGGTGCTAGGATACTCCATCCTTTTCCGGCGCGGCCAAGCTGTCGGGCCAGGCCCGCAGCGGCCGCTCCTTGAGATGCAAGCTACCCATGTTTGGTTCCAACGACGACAAGAAGACGCCGGCCGAGTCGGCCGAGAAGAAATCCCTGTTCGGCTGGTTCCGCCGCAAGTCCCAGGACGCGGCATCGGCGCAGCCTGAGCCCACCCCTGAAGCCGCACCGGCTGTCGAAACCGCCGAGGTTCCGACACCCGCTCTGGCGCCCGAGCCGGTGAGCGCCGCTCAGCCCGAGTCGGTTGCGCCCGCGCCCATCATCCCCGAGCCTGTTGCACCTGCACCTGCACCTGCACCTGCACCTGCACCTGCACCTGCACCTGCACCGGAAGTGGTCGCCCCCGCCGAGCCGACAGTGCCCGTCGAACCGGTTGCGCCGGTCGAGCCCGTCGTGGCCCAGGCCGAGCAGCCCGTTGCAGAGGTCCCCGCCGTGGCGCCCTCGCCGGCGCCGGTTGCCGTGCCGGTGGAACCGCTGCCCGAGGTGGCGGCGGTCGTTCCGGCTGCCGAGGCTCAGCCCGTGGCCGAGGCCGTCCCCGAGGCGGTTGCACCGGTGGTCCCCGAGGCGGCCCGCGCCGGCTTCTTC